>DASYOA010000192.1:0-11448 GCA_036008265.1 Opitutaceae bacterium | reverse complement strand
ACCCGGCCCTGCGCTCACCGCGAAGATTTTTGCCGGGGACGGCTGGCTGTGCGACACCCTCGGGCTCGAGCACCGGCCGCAGCAGGCGCAAATGGCGCGCGCCGTGGCCGCGGCCATGAAGGCCGATGAACCGCTGCTCTTCGAGGCCGGCACCGGCGTGGGCAAGTCCCTCGCCTACCTGCTGCCCGGCCTCATCCATGCGATGAGCCAGACGCGCCAGATGATCGTGTCCACCCACACGATCTCGCTGCAGGAACAGCTCGAAACGAAGGATCTGCCGCTCTGCCGCAGGTTTTTTTCCGCCGTGGACGAATTGAAGCCTTACGCCGCGTTCAAGTCCGCGGTGCTGGTCGGCAAGTCCAACTATCTTTGCACGACGCGGCTCGCCTACGCGCTGGCCGACCGCGGCACGCTTTTCGCCGACGACGATTATGCCGAGCTCCAGCGCATTGCCGCGTGGGCCGAGACCAGCGCCACCGGCCTGCGCTTCGAGCTCAATCCTCCGCCGCGGGCGGAAGTCTGGGAAACCATCAATTCCGACTCGTCCTCGTGCTCGCGCAAACATTGTAATGGCGAGAAATGTTTCTACCAGCGCGCGCGCACCCGCCTGCGCTCGGCCCATGTCATCATCGTCAACCACGCCCTGCTCTTCGCGCTGATCAACTCCGGCGGCGCGCAGGCCCAAGGCGCGGGCAGCACGACGCGCGGCCTGCTTTTCCCGGACGATTTCGTCGTGATCGACGAGGCCCACACCATCCCCGAGGTCGCCACGCAAAATTTTGGCCTCAGCCTCAGCAGCTACGGCGTCGATCGCGCGCTGAAACTGCTCTTCAACCCGAAAAACAAGCGCGGCCTGCTGCGCAAGGACGGCGGGGCCGAGGCCCAGCAACTCGTGCTCGATGCGCTCGATGCGTCGAAACAGTTTTTCGATTTCCTTTCCACCACCCTGCTCGCCTCGCAGTCCATTGTGCGCCTGCGCGAGCAGGATGTCGCCGAGCCGATGCTCGACGGCCCGCTCACCGCTCTGCACAAGATCATCAGCAAGCTGGCCGACCGCCTGGACGAGGGCCGCGACCGCGACGAATTGCTCGACCAGGCCGGGCGGATCAAGAGCCTGCGCGCCGGTTTCAACGAGTGGCTCGCGCTGTCGGACCCGGCTCATGTCTATTGGGCCGAGCGCACCGGCCGGCGGCAGACCATCGTCACGTTGCGCAGCGCGCCCATCGACGTCGCGCCGGCCCTGCGCGAGCACCTCTTCGGCTGCCGGACGAGCGTCGTGTGCACGAGCGCCACGCTCGCGCTCAGCGGTCGCATCGAAACCTTTGCCCAGCGCATCGGCGCGGACGACGCGCACGCCGTGGTGGAGGCGTCGCCATTTGATTTCGAGCGCAACATGCGCGTCTATGTCGCAGCCGACATTCCCCTGCCCTCGCCCAAAGATGCGCGGCTGTCGCTCGACTCGCTCGTGGACTGGCTGCGGTTTTGCACGCTGCGCGTCACCGGCGGCACGCTCGTGCTCTTTACCAGTTACAACGACCTGCGGCATTGCGCGGCGGCGCTGGGCGAGGATTTTTCCATGGCCGGCCGGCCGTTGCTGGTGCAAGGCGAGGATCTCTCGCGCACGGAGATGACCACGCGCATGCGCGACCTGGGCAACGCCATCCTTTTTGGCACCGACAGTTTTTGGACGGGCGTCGATGTCCCCGGCGATGCGCTCGCCCAGGTCATCATCACCCGCCTGCCCTTCGATCCGCCGACGCACCCGATTCTCGAGGCGCGCGCCGAGCACATCCGCGACCGCGGCGGCAATCCGTTCAACGAGCTCACCCTACCCGACGCGCTCATCAAGTTCCGCCAGGGCGTGGGCCGGCTCATCCGCACGGCCAACGACCGCGGCCTCATCACCATCCTCGATTCGCGCGTCCTGGCAAAAACTTACGGGCGCCTGTTTCTCGACAGCCTGCCCACATCGCACTGGGAAAGCCTCACCTGCGACACGCGCGACACGCGATTTCTGCCTTTCTCTTGAACACCAATCTGACATATTCTGTTCTGTTTTAATATGCATCTACGCACCGCCGCCTTGAGCGACATCGGCAAAGTCCGCCGCCAAAACGAGGACAGCTATCTTTGTGATGAAGCCGCCGGCCTTTTTGCCGTGGCCGATGGCGTGGGCGGGCTGCCCGGCGGGGCGGAAGCCTCGCAAATGGCGATCAACACCGTGCGCGAGCTTTATCGCTCCGCGCCGGAAGGCGAAGCCGTCGACCTGGTGCAAATCGTGCGCGAGGCCAATGACCGGGTGCTGGCGCTCGGGCAAAAGCTCAGCCCGGAACTCGGCATTGCCACGACCCTCACGCTCGGGATGATCGCCGGCGGACAACTTTATCTCGCGCATGTCGGCGATTCGCGCTGCTACGTGTGGCACGACGGCCAGCTCGATTTGCTGACCATGGACCACTCGCTCGAAAACGAAGCCAACCTGCGCGGCGCCCAACGCCTGCTGGCCTATTTCACCGAATCCAGCCGGGCCTCGCTTACCCGCTGCCTTGGCCAGGCCGAGCCGCCCGAGGTCGATTTTATAGTGCGCCCGCTCGCCGCGGGCGAACGCGTGCTGATTTGCAGCGATGGACTCAGCCGGGTGATCAAGGAACCCGAGCTGACGGAAATCCTCGGGCGGGCCGACAACCCGGCGGACGCGATGAAAGAAATCATCGAGAACGTCAACCGCCGCGGCGGGCCGGACAACATCACCGGGGTACTCGTGGCGATTGATGAGGCTTAGAGCGTGTTAACCACTAATGCACACTGATGGTCACTAATTCGGAAAAAACAGATGGAAATTGAGTTCAAATCCAACTTCATTTTATCAGTGACCATAAGCGTACATCAGTGGTTCAGTCAGTATTCTGCCTGCTTGGAAGCATTAGTGTCCTTTAGTGCGCATTAGTGGTTAAATGCTGTAGGTGTATGTATGTCTTCGACTGACATGACTATCCGTTCCACGCACTTCGCCGCACTGGTGGCGCGCCAGCCGGACAACGAACTGTTTCGCTTCAGCCTCGCGCAGGCGCTCAGCGATGAAGGGCGCGGCGCGGAAGCCGTGCCGCACTTCGAGTTCTGCGCGCAGAAAAAAGCCGATTGGATGATGCCGAGGATCCTGCTGGGGAAACTCCTGGTGCAGCTGGGCCGTCGCGCCGACGGCAAGCCGGTGCTCGAAAACGCCCTGAGCCTCGCCATCGAACAGCAGCACGAGGATCCCGAGCGCGAACTGCGGGCACTACTCGCAGACTTGTAGCGCAAATCACAAACGGTGGAGCACGGCGCCCCGACGCGCTCAGAACACCTTACTCATCGTTCTCGTACTCGTTATCGTACTCATTATCGATTCGAAACACTAAGCATTTGAGAGAACGAGAATGATTAAGAGAATGAGAACGATTTGACTGACCAAGCAGGTGACCTCCCCCGTCACGAAATCGTCACACGGTTGTGACAAGTTTGGTCGTGCAGGTTTGATAATTTTTACCAAGCTAACCCATGCGCGTCATTCTTACGTCCCACGGTTCGACGGGTGATATTTACCCGGTCATTGCGCTCGCGGTCGCGTTGCAACGCGCCGGGCATAAGGTGCGCTTCGCCACGATTCCCATCTACCAGCGCGACATCGAGGCTGCCGGCATCGAGTTTCTGCCGCTTTGCCCGAATTGGGAACAGGCCGACCTCAGCTACTGGATGGGGCGCCTGCAGAAAATCCGCCTGCCGCTTTACCAGCTCCGCGAAATCTACGTCGGAGCGCTGCCCTACATCACGGAGATGATCGCGCGCATGGACAAGGCACTCGATGAGGCCGACCTGCTGGTGTCGTCGTATTTGTTTCCGATGAACCGCAGCATGGCCGAACGCAAGGGCGTGCCCTTCGTGAGTTTTGCCTTCGCGCACCAGGCGGTTCCCTCGCCCGATTATCCGCCGGAAAACCTGGCCCTGCCTGCGTGGTTCCCTCGTCCGGTGCGCCGGATGTGGAACAGCGCGCTCTGGCGGATCGGCAATGTCGCCGTGGACTTTATCATCAACGGCGCCGTGGCGGCGCCGTTGCGCGCGTCCGGCCTGCCCAAGGTGCGCAAGTTTTTTTCCGAGCCGGCCAATCTCGTCCTCGTCGGCGTGTCGCCAACCCTCATGCAGCCAAAAAACGCGGAAATCCACCCGCGTTTTCGCTTCACCGGCTACTGCCGCTGGCAAGCGCCGGAGGATGACGCGCTCGATGCGGAGGTGACCGCATTCACCGGCGGCGAGCTCGTGCCTGTACTGACCTTCGGGAGCATGGTTTACGATAACCGCCGCGCTGTCATGCGGCGCTTTGTCAAAAACTGGCCGCGCGGGAAAAAAATCATCATGCAGCGCGGCTGGGCCGAGTTTGAGACGCCGCCCGACTGCGATTATATCAAAATTGTCGGCAAGGTGTCGCATGACCAGCTCTTCCGCCACGCCTCGATGGTCATCCACCACGGCGGCGCGGGCACGACCGCCAGCGTGCTGCACGCCGGCGTGCCGCAGATCGTGGTACCGCACATCGGCGACCAGGAATTTTTCGGGCAGGAAGTCGAGCGGCTCGGCTGCGGATTCCGTCTCGCGAGGAAAACCTGGCCGCAGCAGCTTTACCTCGCGACAGAACGCATCACCGCCGATCCCGGCTACAAGGCGCGGGCGCTCGAAGCCCGCGACGTTTTGCTGAAGGAAGACGGCCCCGCCCGCGCCATCGAGGAGCTGGAACGCTTCGTCGCCGAGAGCAAGGCGACCGCGCAACAGCCGATGATCCTGAAACCCGGCGCCGTGGCCCGGGCATAGGCGACCTCATCCATCGTCCATCGCACGCGTTATCGCCTCATTATCGATTTTTCCCGCACATCCGCCCCGGTCGTTCTTGCCGTTAACTTTTCGGGAATTGCTTCAAGTCGACCTCAAACTTGGCCCTCAGATCAAAAAAAACCCAGCCAAGGGTCGTGTCGTTCAAATCATCCACGTTGGTGAACGTGCCCGACTGGACACCTGCTTGTTGCCACCAACCGGAAGGTTGCTGAACATAAAGATAACTGACCTTGAGAAATTTGCGCGCAAGCTGGCCCAGTTGTCTCAATCCATAGCCCGGTTCTTTTCCCAGAAGGTCATCGTCGCCGAGCATTCCATAGCCTCCCCGTGCACCGGACGGCGGTTGCAAGTGGTTCATTGCATCCCGAAACCCATGGGGATCGTCGACGGTGCCTTTCATTATTCGAACGAAAGGGCCCGAATTATAGCTATAATCGAAGTGCAGTTTTTTGGATTCATGGGAAACAACTTGGGGATTTTTTCCCTGCGGCACGGAAACCTGCCCGGATTTCTCCTCGTGATAGGGCTTTTTCTGTTCGTAGAGGCTGAGCCGCTGGCGCGCTTGATCCGCGTCGTTTTTTGACAACGTGAGCTCCAGAAATTTGTTTTCCCATTTTACGGCATCATCGAAATTGCCCGCCTCGGCATCAGCCGCTGCCAGCGTATCGAGATAATCGGCATCCTCCCATTGCGTCAATTCGCAGGCTTTCGTGGCATACTCCACCGCCTTCTGACCATTCCGAAAGTTGTCTTCGGAGCATGTAGCCAATAGCCAGGCGAAGTTGTTGTAGGCGCTGGCGTGATTAGCATCTAATTCGATGGCCTTGTTGTAGTCGGCGATGGCTCCATTGTAATCACCCTTGGCCTTCTTGGCGTTGCCGCGGTCATTGTAAGCGACGACGTGATTAGGATCCACTTCGATCGCCTTGTTGTAGTCGGCGATGGCTCCGTCGAGATCGCCCTTGGCCTTCTTGGCGATGCCACGGTTGTTATAGGCCACAGCAAGGTTGGGATTTAATTCGATGGCCATGTCATAGTCGGCGATGGCTCCGTCGAGATCACCCTTGGCCTTCTTGGCGATGCCGCCGTTGTAGTAATCCTCAGCCGTCTGGGCGGAAAGCGTGGAGACAAAAGCAAACAAGGCCCAAATCAGGCCGAGGCGAAGCAAGCGGTACGGTTTCATGGCTGGAGAATTCCATGCTAAAACAGCATTCGGGCATTGACCAATCAATAACGGCTGGTCGTGTGCACTACCATGGCCCCATCGGTCAGAAATCGCACGAGCAAACCAGGCCGACCTGCCGGCCGTCGATCAGCGGCGCCACGGTCATGCCGTGCTGCACGGGTTGGTTGTGACGGGCCACGACTGCCCGGCCGACCACGGTGCCGATGATGGCGCCCGCCACAACGTCGCTCGCAAAATGCGCGTTTTGCTCGATGCGCGCCAAGCCAACCACGCCGGCGGCACCGTAGGACACGACTTGCACCCACCATTCCGGATAATCCGCCGCGATGACCGAGGCGACGGCAAAGGCCTGCGTGGCGTGGCCCGACGGAAAGGATTGGCTTCCGCTGAATGGCTTGAACCGGAAGGTCGCGTCAGTCGAATTTGGCCGCACCCGGCCAATGCTGTATTTGAGCACCGGTGTGATGATACCGGAAGCGATCAGGCTGCTGCTGAGCCCATCGACGACGACGGCACGAGCCCGCACATCGTCGTCATCCAACAAACTGGTCGCCTCGAATCCGGCCAAGACGACAAAGGAATACTCGGCGCCCAATTTCTCAAACTGCGTGGAAAACGAGTCGAGGCTCCGGGTGCGATTTCTCTGCGCAATAATCCTGGTGCCGTGATCAAAGGCCGATGTGCCGACGATCGTGGCGGTCAAGACCCCCGCTTCGAGCCAGTCGCTGCGGTCCCAACGCACCGGCGAGGTCAAAATGGATTTCGTATCATCGCCGAGCAGCCGCAGCTCATCGGTGGAAAAGATCGAAACCGGCCGCTGGCCGGGCGAAAAAGAAGGCGTGGCGCCGGAAGCCGGCGGTTCATCGGCGCGTGCGATGCAGGCCAAAAAAATTCCGGCCACGCCTGCGGTAATTGCGACATGGCGACACGGCCAGGCAAAGCATCGGCAGAAAAGATTCAACTTGTGAAAGGTAGCACGCCGGGATGGTTCGAGCGAACGGTAAAGTGGATGAATGCGGTGTGCCGGCACCCTACTTCGCTCTGCGATCTTCGAAGGGTGATTTTCCCATTGAGAAAGCTAAAAACCGCCTTGCGCTCGGCCATATGCGGGTTTCTGCTCTGCGTTCTGCTTTCGGAGGGGTGCCTGAGTGGCCGAAAGGGACGGTTTGCTAAACCGTTGTACGGGTAAAACCGTACCGGGGGTTCGAATCCCCCTCCCTCCGCCAGTTTAACTAATTAAATTACAACACCTTATATATCTGGAAAAAGTTTCAGGTGTTAGCGCGCTAACAGATTTCGCGCGAAAATTTTGCAAGTGATTTTGTGTCAAGCCAATTTCGGGTGCGGCCCGCTACCATTTTTCGGGTAGGTAGAAACAGTAAAAAATAGATTGAGCCTGGCTGGCCCCACCGACCTCACAGTTTGCTCGTGCCTTTAAGGACCCAAGATTTCTATCGATTAACACCAAATTTGCCGGTACCGATTCAGCCATCCCCTCCATGCTTCGCTTGGTGATTATCGAGGATCAATCTTTGGTCCAGCAGACTTTATTTGTCGCTATCCGCGAGCGCCTTGAGGTTGAACTGGCGGGAGCTTTCTGTTCCGGAAAACAGGCCTTAGCAAATGTCACCGTTCTCCGCAGCGCTCAGGTTTGCCTTCTTGATCTCAATTTGGGCGAAGAACAAGCGTTTGATTTTCTGCCCGAACTTCAGCATGTGGCACCAGTACTAAAGTTCATATGGGTGACTTCGGTGGCGACCGAATTCCTGATCAATCGCGCGCTTGAAGCGAAGCTTGAGGGGTTTGTCCATAAGAACGACCCTCTTTCTGTTCTCATTACCGCGGTTGAGCGGGTCGCAGCGGGGCAATATTTCATAAGTGAAACTGTGACGAAGATGCAGGCCCGTTTTCGCCAGAATCCCGATCACTTCAAAAAGCTGCTTTCACTGCGCGAACAGGAATTACTCGGCATGTTGGGGCAGGGACTTTCCAATCAAGAAGCGGCGGCTTTACTTGGGCTGAGTCCAGGAACCGTGCAGGCGCATCGCCGGAATATTATGGCAAGACTTCAGCTGCATAGTGCAGCCGAACTGCAAGCTTACGCGTTGAAAAGTGGCTTTATCACTTCGGAAAAGCTACAGGCACCTTGATCATCGACGACCGTAACGTGAGGCGAGCAATTCCGATTACCTTCAGGAAGGTAATCGCTTTGTTTGCTGGTCATGCCTTACGTCCGATCATCTTCACAGTGCTAACTCATTCACACCGTCTGTCTCAATGAGCCACGTTCAACTCATTCCGTTGTTTGCCGGGATTGTTAATCTGCTCCTTGCGATCTTGATCATTTCGATTAATCCGCGGCGGAGGCTGAACCAGATATTCCTAATGCTGGGGATTGCGCTGGCTTGGTGGAATTTTGGGGCATTTTCGCTTGCGCATGTCGATAATGCACACGATGCCCTCTTTCGAGCGAGAGTGCTGATGATGGGGGTGATTTTTCTCCCCACGCTTTGGTCCCATTTTGCACTAGAGACGGCTGGAATTCGTGATCGGAGGCGAACTGTATTCGCGGCCTATTTCGTGTCGGTGGTCTTTCTTGCGCTAGATTTTACCCCCTATTTTATAGTGAGCATACGGCATCTTGCGTTCGGATGGTTCTCGATCGGAGGCTTGGGATTCTCGATTTTTTCCAATGTATTCTTTCCCGTCATCAGTTTTACGATGATAGCGGCCGTGGTTAAGTCCTTCAAAACGGCGTCGCCATCAACTTTGCGATCAGTAAAGGTGCTTATTTGGGGGATGTTGGCCCTGTTATTGGGTGGCGCTCACGATATGCTCCCCGTCTTGGGCTGGGATTATTACCCGTATAGCCGTGTGCCGATTCTCACCTGGGGTCAATTTGTTGCGGCATGCTTCGGCCTGCTGATTGGATACAGCGTTCTCAGCGATCAATTATTCGAAGCCCGGATTTCCTTCAGCAAGAATGGTGCGACGCTGCTTCGACTCTGTTTTCTTGGCGCGATTGCCTATATGCTGCTGGTGACAGCCAGCATATTTTTCCCGGCAACATTCACGAATGCCGGCCTTTTCGCTTCCTTGGCAATTATGCTGATCAGTGCAGCGATAACCGCCCGCTTTTTTCCAAAACTCTTGGGTGGTTTGACTGCACGATGGGAGCAGCGAATCCTCGGTGATCGATTTGAATATCAGGACAAGATCGTCGCGTTCATCGATTCAATGCCCGTTTCGGACGATGTGCAGGAACAGCTGGATCGCACGGCTGGGTTGATGTTCGAAACAATGCAGCTGTCGGCTGTTGGAATCGCCATTGTTCGGGGCGAAGCCCGAAATCATGGCCAATCGACGCGCACGACAGGTAATCCAAGGGATTGGCAAGCGATCTTGGGTGCCACCTCACCTTTTTTGGCGTTGTTCAAAGCGACGGATCTAGCGCAGATCGACTGCACAAATACCCTTAAAGGCGATGCTGTCCTGCAAGCCGCACGCGCACTTCTGAAGTCGGAATCCCTGGAGGCAGCATTTTCGATCTCGATCCGGGCGAAGCATCCCTCGGGCCTTCTTGTCATCGGCCCCAGACGCGATGGCCGGTCGCTGACAAAGTCGGATTCGGAACTGATCCAACAACTCTGCCGCAGCTTGGCGTTCCAGTCGGAGAGGATCGCCATCATTCAGACCGCAGAACTTCGTGAGGCCAATAAAGCCAAGGACCAGTTTCTCGCCAGCATCAACCACGAGATTCGAAATCCGCTAAACGGAATTACCGGCGTTACGCAAATGCTTGCAGAGGGCAGTACGGACCCAAGGCAACGCTTCCTGCTGGCTACGCTTCAAGCCTGCACCGAGCAGCTTCGATCCACGATGGATGACGTGCTGGACTTTACCCGATTGGGATCGGAGACCGTGTCGATCAAGAATGCTGAAGTGGATCTCGTCGAATTGGTGAAGACGACGTGCGCCAGTTACAATATTTCAGGAGAGCGAGTGATCGTGAAGGAGATTCCTTCAACGCCTGTCGTTTTGCGATGCGATGCCGGAAAAGTTCGCCAGATTCTTTCCAACTATCTCGCCAACGCGCTGAAATACGGGGTGCCGCCTGGAGCCAGCGTTGCCATTCTGATCCAAAGTGTAACGCCAGAGCAGGTAAGCGTATCGATTGCTGTAACCAGCACGGGGCCGACATTGAGCCGTGAGGAAATTGGTACTCTCTTTACTACGCTAACACGCGGACGCCGGGCACATGAAACCAATGCCCACGGTATGGGCCTCGGCTTGGCACTTTGCAAAAAGCTGGCTGAGGCCATGGGTGGTAGCGTGGGCGTAAACAGCGCCGGTGGGGAAACATCCTTTTGGTTTAAAGCCCAATTTTCGACTGTGGCAGACTTGCGGCAGCCGGAATCCATCGGACAGACCCGTTATGCGGGGCGGCGTGTATTGGCCATCGAAGATGAACGATACAACCGACTGGTTTTGGGCCACTATCTATCCAAGTTTGGGTTTTCCGTGGCTTGGGCGGAAACCGGCCAGGCCGGCTTGGCTGCAATTATTGATCAGCCCGTGGACGTGATCTTTATGGATTGGTTTTTACCGGACATGGAGGGAGGGGAGTTGCTGCAGAAAATTCAGGCCGCACGGGCCGGTTCAGTTCCGCCCGTCATTGTCGTGAGCGCCTATTCCACGACCGCCAAACGGGCGGAATGCCTGGCGGCAGGGGCGACCGCTTTCGTCAGCAAACCAATCGATCCTACAAAACTGGCCGCCGCCCTCGATGGCATCCTGCTTGGCTCTGTTCCATTGGAGCCACAAGACGAAACTGATGGCATGTCAATGGATCTGTCGCCTCTCATCGCTTTGAAGGACAAAGCGGACGTGCTCCGCACGTTTCTGCAAGACGTGGACCAGACGCGGGCGCAGTTGAAAACAACCTGGCGACAAGACCCACAAACGGCTGCGTACCTGGCGCATCGACTAAAGGCCCAGATGGCGCTTGTTCGTGCGAAGGAGGCAACGAGTCTGCTGGATCTGCTCGAACAGGCGCTCAACGAAAAATGGCTGGCTGATGACGTCGAGAAACTCGTTGAGAACATTGAGTCCAACTTGGATCGCGCCTCGGCGCACATCCGACATCGCGAGACCCTGGTAAATTGAAAGCCAATGTTACCGCCGGCCCATCTATCATCCTTCCTTCAATGACCAAGCATCTACTCACCGTTGCAGCATTACTAAGCCTTGCGAGCACTTCACGACTATTGGCCAACGCCGACCGACTCAACTCCATGGACAACGACGTCGTGGCCCGCGGTTACGCCTTTGTCGCCACCGCCGACAGCCCCAGTGCGGTCTACTATAACCCGGCCGGACTGGGGTTGCTAACGCAAAAC
>DASYOA010000191.1:0-13634 GCA_036008265.1 Opitutaceae bacterium | reverse complement strand
GCGGACCGCTTTGGCACCAAGCGGGTTTTTGCCCTGGCGATCACGCTTTTCATGGCCGGTTCACTGTTTTGCGGGCTTTCGATCAATGTGCCGATGCTGGTCGCTTCGCGCATCCTGCAAGGCATGGGCGGCGCCATGATGATGCCGGTCGGCCGGCTCGCGCTGGTCCGGTCGTTTCCTCGCTCGGAGATGATCAGCGTGATGAACTACGTGGTGATTCCGGCCATGATCGGACCGCTGCTGGGGCCGTTTGTCGGCGGCTTGATCGTGCACTGGCTGCATTGGCGCGTGATTTTTTTCATGAACCTGCCTTTTGCTGTGGGCGGCCTCTTTTTATTGCGCCGCTACATGCCGGATTTTCGCGAGGAAGGCGTGCCTCCGCTCGATCTCGAGGGTTTCCTGCTTTTCGGCAGTGGCGTGGCGTTGCTCTCCTATGTCTTGGAGCTTTTTGGCGAGCATACCCTCGGCGCCGGCTCCATCGTGTTTCTGCTGGGCTGCGCCGTCATGCTGTTGCTCGCCTATGGCTGGCATTCGCGGCAGACCGCTTCGCCCGTGCTCGCCACGGAACTGTTTCGCTTTCGCACCTTCCGGCTCTCGATTGTCGGCGGGCTGGTCACGCGGCTCGGCATCGGCGGCATGCCGTTTTTGCTGCCGCTACTCTACCAAATCGGCCTCGGTTACCTGCCCTGGCAGGCAGGCCTGCTGGTGATGCCGCAGGCCGCCGCGGCCATGGGCATGAAGGTGCTCGGCAAATCCCTGCTCGCCCGCTTCGGCTACCGCCTGGTGATGATGGTGAACACGGTGCTGCTCGGCCTCACCATCACGGTCTTCGTGCATGTCGCGCCGGGCACGCCCATCTGGGAGATCCTGATGCTGAGCTTTGCCCAGGGATTCTTCTCGTCGCTCCAGTTCACCTGCATGAATACGCTGGTTTATGCTGAAATCAGCAACCGCGATGCGAGCAAGGCCGGCAGCATCGCCAGCACGGCCCAGCAGATGGCGCTGAGCTTCGGCGTCGCCTTCGCCTCCCTGCTGGCCGAATGGTTTCTTGGTGGCATCGATCGCAATGACACGACCCTGATCGTGCATGCCTTGCACCGTGCCTTTATCATCCTCGGCTGTGTGACCATCCTATCGAGCCTGATTTTCTCCGGCCTTCACACCAACGACGGCAGCAACATGAGCAATCGTCCGCATCAGGAGGACGAAGACGAGGTGAAGCCAGCCTAGCAGGCTTCATCGATCGGGGAGGCTGCCTTTAAAAACGAATCAGGGCTGGGGCGCTGGCCCTTGATTTATGATCATCAAGTTTCTCCGCGCGTCAGTGAAATCCGGGTTAAGTCTCAATGCGGCCTCGAAATGGGCCCTTGCCTCAGGCCATCGCCCCGGGGTTTGCGCCAGAACAATACCCAGGTTATTGTGCGCCTCGGCATAATTGGGATTGATTCGTAACGCGGCCTCGAAATGGGCAATCGCCTCAGGCCATCGCCCCGGGGTTTGGGCCAGGGCAATGCCCAAGTTATTGTGTGCCTCGGCGTAATGGGGATTGATTCGCAAGGCCGCCTCATAGTGGGAGATCGCCTCAGGCAATCGACCGGGGATCGTTGCCAGTGCCACTGCTAAATTAAAATGCACCGCGGTATCATCAGGATTGATCCGCAGCGCCGCTTCATACTCGGCAATTTCATCAGGCAACCGGCTTGGAATATTCGATAAGGCATTGCCCAGGTTGGCATGCGCCTCGGCATAATTGGGATTGATCCGCAAAGCCGCTTCATACTCGGTGATCGCTTCAGGCAGGTGTCCCGGGGCCTGCAACAGGGTATTGCCCAGGTTAACATGCGCCTCGGCATAATGGGGATTGATCCGCAGGGCCGCTTTATACTCGGTGATCGCTTCTTGTGATCTACCCAGACCCGTCAAGATAACGCCCAGATTATAATGCGCGCGCGCATTGTCCGGACATTTTGCGATGGTATCGTTTCCCATCGCCAATGCGCTGCGGTAGTCCTCGTTGCGCCGAAGATCAAGCCAGCCCAGTCCCACTGCTGCCGCGGCACATAAGATCAGGCTGCGGCGTCCGAACAACGCATATAATCCAGTCACAACCAATCCAATCATCGCGGCCAGCGACAAGTACATGCGATGCTCGGCCATCGGCTGCAATGTCACCGGAACCACACTTGAGGTCGGGGCCAGAATCACAAAAAACCACGCACCCACAAAACCGATGATCGGGCACTGCCGGAGTGCAATCGCCACGCCCGCGACCAAAACGATAAGAGCCAGGAGCTCGGGCAGCACCGTGGCCGCGTTGCGGACGACATCAGTGCCATAATCGAAGACGAGCGGATGCGGCCAGAGCGCCAATTTAAGATAAAGCACCACTGACCGGCATGAAGTTAACGCGTAGCTCCACCAAGTCACTCCTCGGTCAAAACCAATACCCTGTTCACGCAGACCCAGCCTGAGACGAGCCAGCAGCAGCAACCACATGCTGGCCAACCCGAGATAATACCGCCAGCGCCGGGACCAAGCCTCGCGGAATGAGCCCGCGACAAAGGTTCGATCATACAGAAACACCATCACCGGTGCGGTGACGATAATCTCCTTGCTCATCACACCCAAAATGCACGCTAAAATCGAGAATGTTTGCCAGCAAACCGTCGCGGGTGAGTCTGCACTGCGAACGAAGCAGTAGAGTGTGAGCAAATAAAACAGTCCCACCAGCGACTCGGCCCGCTGCGAAATGTAGGTCACCGCTTCGGTTTGAAGCGGATGTACGACCCAGATCACCGCCACGGCCAGCGCCAGCAGCGTAGCCTCCGGCATCTCAAATCTCAGATTTAAAATTTCAGATTGGGCTGTCGCCGGGCTCTCAGCTATCTTAGATTTGAAATCTGAAATTTGAGATCCTCGCGTCGCCAGACGTGAAGCGAGAGTGCGCCTCACAAGGCCAAACAACGTGAGGCCGGCCAATGCGTGAACCAGCAGGTTGAATGCGTGATAACCCCATGCGTTCAATCCGCCCAGGGCATAGTTGAGGGCAAAAGTGAAATTGAGCAACGGCCGGCCGTTTACGGTCGAATCAGGCGGTGGCGACAAGGCACTCCAAAAATGTCTTATCGACGGATTATTCGTGATCGCAAACTGGTCGTTGAAGATAAACGGCCCGGAAAAACTGTTGTGGTAAGCGGCCAAGGCCGCGAGCACGATGATGCCGCTGGCCAGCAAGCTGCCCCGGCGGGCCAAAAAAGCCTTTGGTTCAGGAGGCGGTAAAACGCCGCGTGCCGCCGAGGCTTTCGCACTCGCCGCCACTTGTTGTAAAAAGGCTGCCGCCCTGGCTCGGCTTTTTCTCAACATGGAGGAACCACAATCCGCCAGCGAAATGATGGCAATAAGAACTCATTGCAAAGACCCGCCCCCAACGCCCTGGCTTCGGTGATTTGGTGTGGAAATAAAAACAAAGTTGCCGCAGGATGAATGAGGCCAACCACAGCGTGTTGAGGGCCAGCACTTTATTTTAAAACTTAAGTCCGCAGTTACGTCTTGCGATCATGCCCATAGAGGAAAAAACACCATCCGGTTCATTGCCTGCGGCTCAGCAGCCGCCAGGGAGCGCGAGTGCCAAAAAAAATGACCCGTCGCAGCCGGCGCCCACGAACCTCATCCAGGTCAATGGCATCCCCCTCCCCGAGAGCTTTGCTCACGACCTGAACAACCAAATCTCCATCATCAACGGCTATTCGGAGGTCTGCCTGGGGCACCTGGGCCATGGCCATAAAGACGAGAAACTCGAAAAATATCTCAACGCCATCCACGATGCCACCCAGCAAGCAGCGCAATTCACGCGCCAGCTCGTGGCCTTGAGCAGTCGAAAAAAATCTTCCGCCGCCACTGCCTCCTATAAAGGATTTCCCCAAGGCAACGAATCCGTCTTTGTGATCGAAGATGACTCGGTTTTGCGCGAGATGCTTCGCACCGTGCTCACGCAGCACGGCTACAAAATCACCCTGGCTGGCACGGGCGAGCAAGCGACCAAGGTTTTTGCCGCGTCACCGAAGGCCTTCGACCTTGTCCTCCTCGATCTGCAGCTCCCGGACACGACCGGCCTCATTGTCCTCAATCGGATCAGGCAATTGCGCCCCGCACAAAAAGTCATCGCCGTCAGCGGCCACATCGATAGCGAGACGACCACCGTGCTCAAACGCCTCGGGGTGCAAGACAACCTGCTCAAACCCTATCACCTCGCGGACCTCGGACGCGCGATCCGCCACACCCTGACGCCGGCCAAGTGAGTGAACGCGGTGGATTGCCCGAATTCAGGTTTCAAAGGTCGGGCGCGTTATCCCTAACGCGCCGCCAAGGCTGCGCACTTGTCGCCGTTTCCCTAAGCGGCGGGTTAAGGATAACCCCCTACCCGCGCCACCGTGCCGCTCAGAAATATTTTTTGATCAACCGCCGCAAAATTGGCCGCACCTGCCGGGCCAGTCCCTTATTCGCATAGCCCACCCAGGACACGGGCGAAGTCGTATCGAGCCGCCCGCGCAACGGCCCACCGTCGGGTGCCTCAACGATCCCGCCCGCTTCCGTCAGCAACAGCTCCGTGCAGACGTCGTAAGGATGGCAGACGAGCGACAAACCAAAGCCAAGTTTCGCAAACGCCAGCGGCCGCAGGTCGCCGACCATGCGGTCGTGGCCCACCAGCAATTCATAGATCTGGCCGCCCGTCGTGAGGTATTGGTCATCGAACACCACCGGCGCGCCGGGCCGGCCCAGCCCGTAAAGCTCGCCCCACAACTCTTCCTCGACGCGCGCGAGCAGCGACTTGCCCTCGGGAAAAAATTTCACGAGCGAGGCGAAGCCATGCTGGAAATCGCGCGCCGGCGAAGGCTGGGGTGAAAACTTTTTTCGCGTGCCGCTGCGCAGATCGATCGCCTCGGCCACCAGCCGGCGCGCCCCGCCGCCGCGCACCGCGCTCAACTGGTCCGCCCGCCCCTGCTTGCTGGTGGGCAGCTCCGTCATGGCCGCAACCACCAGGTCGGCAAGGTTGGTCTTGGCGCCGCGCTGCGGCGCGAGCGCAGCCAGCGTCCAGGCACTGCGCTTGTCGTGCATCATGTTCCGCGTGCCGTCGATGGGATCGAGGATGCATTTGAACACCGTCCGGGCGACCGGCGTGCCGCGCGGAAACGTGACGGACTCTCCGTCCTCGATCCCCTCCATCACGAGTTCGACCGGCCAGGCGCGCGGCCAGTTTTTTTCGAACCAGGCGACGATCGCCCCCTCGCCCACCCGGTCCACCTGGTAAATTGTGTCGGCCGCGGTGACCGCGGCTATGCGGGCAAAGCCCGCCGAGCTTTTCTTGCGCGCGGCCAGCAGCGTGGCGAGGATGTGATCCTGCAGCGCGCACAACAGGCGGCGCGCACGCTGGAGCTGGGCGTTGTTCATACGTCCTATTGGCCCTATAGAACCTATGGAGTCACGACGATTTTTCCGAATTGCCCGCCGCGCTCCATGAGAGCAAAGGCCTCGGCGGCCCGGGCGAGCGGAGACACCCCGCTCACGACGGGCTTGAGCCGGTTCAGCGCGACAAAGTCCAACATCCCGGTAAAATCGAGCGGGTTGCCCATCGTCGATCCCAGCAGTGAAAGTTGCCGCCAGAAAATCTTGCGCAAGGCCACGCCGGACGGGTTGCCGCGGGTCGCGCCAAAAAACACGATGCGCCCGCCGGGCGCGGCGAGTTCGATGAGATCGTTGAACCCCTCGCCACCCACGCTGTCCACAATCACGTCGAAAGGCCCGTGCGCCTTGGCCAGCGCCGTCGCCCAGCCCGCCTCCTGGTAACTGGCCCCGCCCGCGGCGCCGAGCGCGATGGCGCGGGAAATTTTTTCCGCGCTGCTGGACGTGACAAAAACTTCAGCGCCATGCGCGACGGCCAGCTGCAGGGCAAAAAGCGCCACGCCGCCACCGATGCCGGTGATGAGCACGCGATCTTCCAGCTTGAACCGGGCCCGCGTAAAAAGCGCGCGATACGCCGTAAGGCCGGCGAGCGGGAGCGCCGCCGCTTCCTCCCATGTGAGATGCGCCGGCTTGGACGCAAGATTGGCCGCCGGCACGGCGACTTTTTCCGCGAGCGTGCCATCGCGCGGCAGGCCGAGAATGGAGAATCCCTCGCCTTGCGCCGACTCGCGGTGGCCCCAGTCGAGAGCCGGGTTGATGATGACTTCGCGCCCCAGCCATGAGGCATCCATGCCTGCGCCGACACTCTCGACGATCCCCGCTCCGTCGGAACCGGGAATGCAGGGAAACTTCAGCCCGGCATACTGGCCGAGCTTGATCCACACGTCGCGATGATTGAGCGCCGCCGCCCGCAGGCGCACCACCGCCTCGCCCGGCCCAGCCTGCGGATCGGGCACGCTGGCGATTTTAAGCTCGTTGACGGCGGCAAGTTGAACGGCTCGCATTTTAATGAAAATCCCAAATCTCAAACGGCAAACGCCAAAGAAACCTCAGATCGCCAATTCGCTGGGATTTGGATTCTTGAGCTTTCTTTGGCGTTTGGGTTTTGGCGTTTGTGATTTTCAGACATGCTGAATGACGTCCGCTGGCTTGAAACGGACTTTCTTCGCTGTGGCGTATTTGTCGTCGGCGGCACGATAGCCGGCGGCACAGGCGCACAGTGCCGTGCAGCCTTGGGCGGCGAGGCCGAGAATTTCGTCATATTTCGGCGGCTCGATGCCTTCCATCGGGCAGGCGTCCACCCCGAGCACGGCGGCCGAGGCCATGAACTGGCCGAGCGCGATGTAGACCTGGTGCGACTCCCACGCGTCGAGGTGGCCGCCCGCCCGCGCCGTTTCGAGGCTGCCGAGCATATGATCGCGAAATCCATTGAGCGCCTCCTTCGTGCCGCCGCGCACCTCGACGATGCGGTCGAGATAGCGGTCAACGTGGTCCGCACCGAGGTTTTTCCGCACCGTAAACACGACATAGTGGGAGCACTCGACGACCTTGGTTTGCCCAAACGACGCAGCGAAAAGCTTCTGCCGGATGGCCGCGTCCTGCACAACGATAAATTTCCACGGCTGCAAGCCGAACGACGACGGCGCGAGCACGAGCGCCTGCTCAAGCGCGGCCCACGTGTCGGCCGGGATTTTCTTTGTCGAATCGAATTTTTTTGTGGCGTAACGCCAGTGAAGGGCCTCGAGCAATGTGTCGGATGCAATTGGTTTCATAGTGAAGTGGAACGGAACGAGGTGGAAAAACGGGCTTTGTCAAAGCACCAGCGCAAATAGCTTCAAGAAGTTCGGAGGAATTTCGTGCGCAGTTTGCCCAGCAGCGTGCTGAACTCAGCGTGGCCTTCGATTTTCACCAGCCACAGCACCACGCCATAAACCGCCACGCCGAGCGGGATCAGGCCGAGCACGGCGATGAGATCGGCCACATGCACCTTCAAATGAACCTTAGAGACATGGAAACGGATATCCGCGCTAATGTTGCCCACCAGCTGCCAGCCAGCCCACACCACCACGCCCATCACCAGCGCACCGAGCATCACCTTGGCCACGCTCGGCCAGAGCGGAGCGAGCGTCATGCCCGGCAGCCGCCGGGCGAGCGCGCGCTGCAAGAGCACCATTTGCACGATGATCGCGGTGGTGCTCGCGATCACGAGGCCAATCGCGCCCAGCCAGTGCATGAGGGAAATACTCAAAACCAGGTTCACGAGGAAATCCACCACCGCCACTTTGACCGGCGTCGCCGTGTCCTTCAGCGCGTAGAACGCGCGCACGATCAGGTTTACCATGGAAAAAAACGGCAGGCCCACGACAAACAGCGCCAGCAGCGGCGTCATCGCGTGTGAATCTTCCGCCGTGAATTTGCCGTGCTGGTAGAGCAGCCGCACGATCGGCCCGCTCAACAACGCGAGGCCCACCGCCGCCGGCACGTTAATGATTAGGATAAGCCGCAGGCCCTTGCGAAAATCATCGGCCATCGAGGTGAAATTCTGGGTGACCGCATGCCGCGCGATTAGCGGATAGACCACCGTCGAGACCGCGATGGCAAACACGCCGATCGGCAGCTCCATCAGGCGGTTGGCATAGAACAGCAGCGTGCCCGCCGAGTCGTTGATCGAATAGGCCAGCAGGCCGGAAACGGTGGTGTTCACCTGGTAAATCGCCGTGCCGAAAAATCCCGGCGTCATCAGCGCGGCGATTTCCCGCACGCGCGGCGACAACCCGAGATCAAAGCGCGGCCGCCAGCCATCGTGGATCAGCACGCCCGCCGGCACCGCCATTTGCAGGAACCCGCCCACCAACACGCCCGCGCACCACCAGTGCACTTCCTCCAGGGGCGTTTTTGCCCAGTGCACGCCGGCCACGCCGAGCGAGAGGATCATCGAAAGATTCAGCCAGATGGGCGAAAGCGCCGGTTCGGTGAAACGCTCGAAGACATTGAGGGTCGCATTGAACGCCGCCGCGATGCACACCAGCGCCAGATACGGGAATAGAAGGACGGTCAGGTCGGCCACAAGATACCATTTTGAATCGAGGCCGGGAATAAGCCGGGATCGGCTGAAGACCAGCATGACCAGCGCCACCAGGCCGCCGGTGACAATCAGCAGCCAGCTGACCACTTTATTTAACAGCAAATACGCGCCCGGCCGCCCGTTTTCATGCAGCTCCTCCTGGAGCGTCGGCACAAACGCCGCGGTCAGCGATCCTTCGCCCAGCAAACGGCGAAAGAGGTTCGGCAGTCGAAAAGCCGTCAGAAATGCCGTGTTGAAGATGGTTGCGCCAAGAATCGCCGCAGCGATCTGGTCGCGCACCATCCCGAGCACGCGCGAAATGGACGTAAGAAACGAGATGACGCCGATATCCTTGATCTTCTTCGACACAGTCCCAGTTTTCGCTTCGAGATTTTCCCTTAGCAAGAATTAACCCTGTCGGCATTGACGATGCTGCCTCCCGGAAGCATTCTCCCAGCTATGTCGCTCGTCCCAAAACTCGTCGAGAAGCTCCAGCGCCATCCGAAGCGCATCGTCTTCCCCGAAGGAAGCGACCCGCGCATCCTGCAGGCTGCGCGCCAGTGGGTCACCCGCCGCATGGGCGTCCCCATCCTGCTCGGCGACCGCGTCGCCATCAAGACCGCCGCCACCAAGCTCGACATCAACCTCGAGGGCATGCGCCTGATCGAGCCGATCCGGAGCGAGGATTTTGAAGTTTTGGCCACGGAGCTGACCAAGCTCCGTCGCGACAAGGGCCTCACACCCGACGAGGGCCGCGCCGCGATGTGCGATACCAATTACTTCGCCACCATGATGCTCGCCACCGGCCGGGTCGATGCGCTGGTGGCCGGGGCCACCGTCACCGCCTCCAGCGCCCTGCGCCCGCTTTTCCAGATCATCCCGCGCCTGGAAAACGTCCGCGTCGCCTCTTCGCTGATGATCCTCGATTTCGACGAGAAAAAAGTCGGCAGCGACGGCTCGCTCTTCCTGGCCGACTGCGGCGTCATCCCCGACCCCACCGCCGAACAGCTCTGCGACATCGCGCTTTCGACGGCAATGATCGCCCACCACCTCACCAACGAGATTCCGCGCATCGCCATGCTCAGTTACGCGTCGAAGAG
The DNA here is from genome assembly GCA_036008265.1 of Opitutaceae bacterium. Lineage (GTDB taxonomy): Bacteria > Verrucomicrobiota > Verrucomicrobiia > Opitutales > Opitutaceae > DASRHD01. Next base: position 4,010 of record DASYOA010000191.1, on the reverse strand, counting down.
CACATCCAGCCAGCCCTCGCTGCTCAAGGTCCGCACCGCCACGGAACTGGCCCGCGCCAAGGCCCAGGCCGCGCGCCTCCCGCTCGAAATCGACGGCGAACTCCAGCTCGATGCCGCGCTCGACCCGTACGCCGCCGAGGCCAAAAAGATTGGCAGCGCCGTGGCCGGCCGCGCCAACGTCCTCATTTTTCCCGACCTCAACAGCGCCAACATCGGCTACAAACTCGTGCAGGTCCTGGCCGGCGCCAACACGTTCGGCCAGATCCTCACCGGTCTCAGCAAACCCGCGGCCGAAATCAGCCGCGGCGCCAGCGCCCACGACATCTTTGGCGCCGCCGCCGTCGTCGGCTGCCAAGCCACCGACCACCGCCTCCTCTATGGCACAACCTGATTTATTCGGCGAATTGCCTTCGCAGAATCCTTTCACCCAGCCGCCGCTGCCGCTGCTTCGCACCCCGACGAATATCATCACCAAGCGCATCTTCGTCGCCGCCACGCGCATGAATGACGGCAAGACGACAACCTGCCTTGGCCTGTTTGCAGCGCTCCAATCTCTCTTCCCCCGCGTCGGCTTCATCAAGCCGATCGGCCAGCGCTTCATCGAAGTCCACGGCCACAGGGTCGATGAAGACTCGTACCTGCTCGACACGATTTACCACGTTCGCGTGCCCATCGAGAGCATGAGCCCGGTCACCGTGGACGGCACCTTCACCCGCCGCTTCCTTAAACAGCCCGACGCGATGTACGCGGAGCTCGTGGATAAAATCTGCCGCGCCTTCGACCGCGTCTCATGGGAAAAAGATTTCACCCTCATCGAGGGCACCGGCCACGCCGGCGTCGGCTCCGTCTTCGAGCTTTCCAATGCCCGCGTCGCGAAGCTCCTCGACGCGAAAGTCATCCTGGTCAGCCCCGGCGGCATCGGCCGGCCGGTCGATGAAATCGCCCTCAACAAGGCGCTCTTCGACCAGGAAGGCGTGGAGGTCATCGGCGCGATCCTGAACAAGGTCGAGGCCGACAAAATCCCGCAGATCGCCGAATACGCCGGCCTGGGCCTGGCCCGCCTCGGCGTGCCGCTGCTCGGCCTGCTGCCCGTGCTGCCGATGCTCTCCGCGCCCAACCTCCTGCAAATCGCCGAGGAGATCGGCGGCCGCTGGCTCAACGCCCGCGCCACCGCGCCGACCGAGCGCGTCTCGCGCGTCGTCGTCGGCGCCATGACCGCCAAGGGCATTGTCGACTACCTGCAGCCCGGCACCCTGATCATCACGCCCGGGGATCGCGATGACATCATCCTCGCCGCCATTTCCAGCGCGCGCCTGTTTGGCCAGAAAACCATCGCCGGCCTCATCCTCACCAACGATATCCTGCCGCACGAAAAACTCCTCGAACTGCTCGCGCAGACCGACATCCCCGTCATCGCCGCGCGCGAGGAAAGCTACACCATCACCTCAAAGATCAACAGCATGACGGTAAAAACCCAGCCGCAGGACATGGACAAGATTCCCGTCATCAAACGGCTCATCTTCGAGCACGTTGACCTGAAAAAACTGCTGGCGGCGTTCTGACGAGCCTGCGCGTAATTGGTGGTTGGTCGTTGGTCGTCCTTGGATGCTGGACATTGAATGTCGGACTCGCGGTTGCGACCGTTACAAACTACCAACTACAAAATACTAACTACTGGCTTTCCTACTTCGGCATCGTCAACCGCAGCAGGCCGCCCTCGATGCTCACGTCCGCGAGTTTCTTCCACGCGGCCGAGAGGTCGTCCGGCAGTTCCTGCGCCGAATAAATCTTTTTCTTCAATAATGTCAGCAGGATGGGGATGCGTTGGGCGGGCAACGACCCGATATAAACCGTGCTCGGTTCATAAACAAACTCATCACCCTCCTTCGCGAAGGTGCCTTGGGCTTGGATGATAACCGCCCCGTTCAGCCCAAGCAAATCCACCGTGTACGGGAGCCCGATTTGCAACACACCCTTGCTGATATGGAAGTTCAGCTCATTTGCGGCGGGGGCTTTGGCGTCTTTGGGGTCATCCGGTTTTTTCGGCGCGCTGTTGCTCGACGCCGTCCAGGTATTAAGCTCGTACTCATTCAGGACGACGGAACGGCCTTCAAGAAACAGCTGCTGTTTGCGCAGAAGCTGCCCTCCCTCGCCCGAGCCTTTCTCGCCCTGGACATAATAGACCATCCCTTCCTCGCGCTTGTCCGCGGTCGGCAGTTTATCCACCACCGCGACGGGTTTGAACACCAGGTAAAGCCCCGCCAGAACCACACCCAAAGCCAGGCTCAACACCGCACCGAGCAGAACTTCGACAATACCGGGGCCGTACAGGGCACGCTGGACTTTTTTATTTACGGTCATGGTTTGCTCCTATTTTGCAGCGGCGGCCGGCGCAGGCTTGTTGTCACCCGCAGGTTTGGCCGGTTTGTCCGCCCCGTCGGTTTTTTTGGTGGAAGATCTTTTGTAATCTGTCTCGTAGAAGCCACTGCCCTTGAAAATCAGGCCGGCACCGCCGCCCATCAGGCGCTTGAGCGATTTCCGCCCGCACTTCGGGCATTTGATGAGCGGGGCGTCCTTCATCGACTGGAACACCTCAAAAGCATGGTCGCACTTTGTGCATACGTAGTCGTAAGTGGGCATAGCGAAAAGCTGGTCGAGGTTATGGCGCCCGGCCACCGTTTTTGCGAGTTTCTTCTACAGCCCGGAAAAATGCCGCATAGAACGTCCATCCTGCGGCCAATCCTGTAAAAATCGTAAAAGTCATCAACGGACAGCCCACGGTGAGAAATCCCACCAGCGCAAACGTTGGCACGAAAAACCGCGCCCGGCCTGCCGCCAGCATCGCCACCAGCACCCGCAACCGGAACACATCGCGATATTCCTCCCGTTTTTGGTATTGATAGATCCCCGCCGCGGTCAATGGCCCGGCCAGCAGCATGCCCGGAATCATCGGCACGTAGACAAACACCCCCAACGAAAACGGCCGCAACGGCAGCGTCAGCGCCCAGCCCACCGCCAGTGGCGCGACGCCCAGCACGAGAAAAATCACAAACGCCGGCACGCCATTGATGAACAGCCGCCGCCAGTCCGCCCAGTCCGGCAAATCCAGGCTGTCGCCCCGGCGCGCCCGCGCCACCAATTCATAAAGGTAGCCAAAGGCAAAAAAATGCGCCACCGGCACCACCAGCAACAGCCCTCCCACCACGCACTTCACGAACCAGGACGAATCGCTGAATAACCGTTTGCAAACTTGCTCAAGCGTAGGCATTTCGGCAGAGGAAAAGGTGCCCGCAAACTACCGCGCCAGCATGGACTTCTCAACCAAATTAAACTCCCACCTCGCCCGCATCGAAGCCGGCATCAACCAACTCCTGCCGCCCGTGGCGGCCTCTGGCCCTTCCGGCCCGCGCCGCATCGATGAAGCCATGCGCTACTCCATGCAAGCCGGCGGCAAGCGCCTCCGTCCCGTGCTGGTGCTCGCCGCCGCCGAACTTTTCGGGGAAAAATCCGACGCCCTGCCCGCCGCCATCGCCATCGAGTGCGTGCACACCTACTCGCTGATCCACGACGACCTGCCTTGCATGGATAACGATGACCTCCGTCGCGGCCGCCCCACGGCACATAAAAAATTCGACGAAGCCACCGCGCTCCTCGCCGGCGACGCGCTTCTCACCCACGCCTTCGCGCTCCTCGCCGAAAATTACCCGCCCGCCCTCGTCGCCGCGACCGTGCGCGAACTCGCCGTTGCCGCCGGCAGCGCCCACCTCATCGGCGGCCAGATGGAAGACCTCCTCGCCGAGAATAAGGCCGACGCCACCGCCGCCGAGCTCGAATTCATCCACCTCAGCAAAACCGCCGCCATGATCAAAGCCTCGCTCGCCCTCGGCGGCTTCTGCGGCGGCGCGACTAAAAACGACATCGTCACGCTGCACGATGCCGGCCACCACCTCGGCCTCGCCTTTCAAATCATCGACGACATCCTCGACGCCACGGCCGACACCGCCACGCTC
>DASYOA010000190.1:0-3453 GCA_036008265.1 Opitutaceae bacterium | reverse complement strand
GGGGCGCCGTCATCCGCCGCCAATACGAGCACGGCATCGCCGCTTTCAGATGGCTCGCGTTGCTTTTCGTGCCGCTGCTGGTGCTCACGATTTTCTATCCAAAACTCGCGCCGTGGCCATGGATGGACCGCGACCGCATGGTCGAGGGGCACACCGTCGCGACCGATGTCATTTATCACAAAAAAGAAGCGTTGGTGAACTTGCCGGTGTTTGTTGTTTGCTCGGTGCTTTTCTTTGTCATCTGGATGTGGCTGTCCGCCCGCCTGCGGCGGGCATCGTTCTCGCAGGACGCCGACGGCGACATTCGTTGGACGCACATGAACCGCGCCACCTCGGCCTTTGGCATCCCGCTTACGGCCCTTACGCTTACGTTCGCCGCCATCTTCTGGATGATGACCCTTGAATACCACTGGTTCTCCACCATGTATGGCGTTTACTATTTTGCCGACTGCATGCGGGGCGCCCTTTGTTGCGGTGCACTCATCATGGTCTGGCTGTATCGGCGTGGCGACTACAAGGGCATCCTGAACACGAACCATCTCCATTCGATCGGGCAGTTGATGTTCGCTTTCACGGTCTTCTGGGGCTACGTCGCGTTTTCCCAGTATTTCCTGATTTGGAATGCCAACGTCCCCGAGGAAACTTTCTGGTTCAACGAGCGCGAGATCGGCCAGTGGTGGTATGTCGGCATGGCCCTGGTGTTCTTGTATTTCCTGTTTTCGTTTCTCTTCCTGCTGTCGTATCGCAATAAAATCGTCCACCAGCGCATCAAGTTCATCGCCGTTTGGAATCTCGTCTTTCTCTTCGTCGACATCTGCTTCAATGTCCTGCCTGCGTTCAAGGCGGCGAACGGCGACCCGCAGCCCTTCCTGCATCCGGCTTTGCTTTGGTCGATCACCTCGATCCTCGGCATCGGCGGCGTGTGCGTGTGGGCCTACCTGAAAAGCTTTCCGACGCAAAAACTCATTCCCATCCGCGATCCGCGCATCGGCGAATCCCTGACTTACCATGAGCCTTCCGCCTGAAGTTAAATCAAAACCTGTCTCATGGGTTTCCGTGGCCGCCGTCTTCGGCTGCTTCGCGCTTTTCCTTTTGATCATTTATATCGCCTACCTGCCGCAGCGGGAAAAGACCGACGAGGCCGATCTCTCGCAGGTTTCGGCCGATGATCGCTGGCAGTATTCGCCCGAAGGCCGCGCCGACAAGCTCAAGGATCTGCGCGCCCACGAGCAGACCGAACTCACCACCTACGGATGGATCGACGAGAAAGCCGGCGTCGTCCGCCTACCCATCGACCGGGCCATGGAGCTCACCGTGCAGTCGCTCCAGGCCAGGAAATAACCCTCCGCCTTTTTCCGTTTTCCCGAGATGACCACCACTCCAACCAACGCCGCCGAGCCGGAAGCCAGCGATATCGACACTTCCGCCCGCTGCCCGCTGCTGATTTTGATCGGCTCCGCGATTGCCTGGCTCGTGGTTGGCGGGGTGCTTACGCTCATCGCTTCCATCCAGCTGCACACGCCTGAATTCCTGGCCCATTGCCCCTTTTTGACTTACGGCCGCATGCAGGCTGCGCAGGAAACGGCCTTCCTTTACGGTTGGGCCATCAACGCCGGCCTCGCCGTCTCGCTCTGGCTTCTTGCGCGGCTCGGCGGCGTGCCGCTGCGCGCGACGGGCCTCGCTGCCGTCGGCGCGATTTTCTGGAATCTCGCGCTGACGGTTGGCTTGGCGGGCATTCTCGCGGGCGACCTCACCGGATTCTCCTTCTTTCAACTGCCGGCCTACGTCCAGCCCTTCATGTTCGTCGCTTATGCCGCGGTCGCGGTGGCCGGCGTGCTGGCGTGGACGGGCCGCCGCAATGCTTTCACCTTTGCCACGCAGTGGTATGCGGTGGCCCCGCTCTTCGTTTTTCCGTGGGTGTTTTCCGTTGCCCAGGTTACGCTGCTGTTTGCGCCCGTGCATGGCACGATCCAGGCCGTCGTCGGCGCGTGGTTCGGCCAGAATCTCGGCGCGCTCGTGCTCGCGCCGTTCGCGCTCGCCGCGGCTTATTATTTGGTGCCAAAAATTTCCGGCCGCCCGATCCATCATTATGACTATGCCGCCCATGGCTTCTGGGCGCTGCTGGTCATCGGTGGCTGGGCCGGTGGACGCCAGCTCATCGGCGGACCGGTGCCGGTTTGGGTCGCGACGACGGGCATCATTGCGAGCGTGCTGCTGCTTTTTCATTATGTGGTCGTCGGGGTCAATCTCAGCGGTGCCTTGTGCCCGCGCGGCAGCCTGGCCCTGCGTTTTACCGCGATCGGCCTGAAGGCCTATGTCCTCGGCGGCGTGCTCAACGCTGTGACGTCCATCCGGGCGGTGGCGAAATTCAGCCAATTTACTTTCTTCTCGGTGGCGCAGACGCAGCTCCTGCTCGGCGGCGCGTTCACCTTCATGATTTTTGGCGCGATTTATTTTCTCGTGCCGCGGCTGGCGGGCAAACCCTGGCCGTCGTCGGCGCTCATTCGCCTTCATTTCGCCGCGGTTTTGTCCGGCTTGGTGCTCAAGGTCGGCGGGCTGTTCGTGGCGGGCTGGATCCAAGGCGGTGACCTCAATCACGCCGCCGTCAGTTTCCCGGCCATCGCCGGGCATGTGCGGATGTGGCTGATCGCAGCCACGGCCGGCCAGGCGCTGACCTTGCTCGGCAGCCTTGCGCTCGCGCTCAATTTCTCGCGGCTCCTCGTCGTTTGCTTCAAACAACCAGCCAAGGAACTGCTCTGTGGGTCCGTGGCCGTGGAGGTGCCGGTGTCATGAAAAGCTCACCACTGTTTTTCCTCGGCCTCTTTGCCTCGCTGGCGTTTTCGCTGACGGCGCTCGTGCTCGCCACCAACGCCCAATACGGCAGCCTCGCGCCCTATGCCGACGTAACGGTGGGTGCGGCATTCCCGCAGGCGCCGCTCGGCCTCGCCGCGCGCGGGCACATGGTTTACCAGGACCTAGGTTGCGCCGCCTGCCACACGCAGCAGGTCCGCCGCGCCGATTTCGGCCACGATAAGGAACGCGGCTGGGGCGACCGCCAGAGCGTCGCCCGCGATTATGTGCATGAGGACCGCGTGTTGCTGGGCGAACTGCGCATCGGCCCGGATCTCGCCAATTTCGGCGCGCGCGCCGCGGCCCAAGGTTTGGATGCGGCGCACCTTCTGGCCTTCCTGCACAACGGCCAGGGCGCAATGCCGGCGTATCCGTTTCTCTTCGCCAAGCGGTTGGTCACCGGGCAGCGCTCGCCCGAAGCATTTGCGATTCCGGGCTCGCCGGACTACGAGCTTGTGCCCACGCCCCGCGCCGAGGCGCTCGTGGCCTATCTGCTCAGCTTGAGCGCCGACCACGAATATCCCGAGACGAGGCAGACCGTCACGCCGGCCAAACCTGCAACGCCTGCTGCACTGGCCGCACCCGCCACGCCTGCGGCACCGG
>DASYOA010000189.1:0-7419 GCA_036008265.1 Opitutaceae bacterium | reverse complement strand
CCACGAGCATGAAGCTGCACGGCAGGGTGACCTTGCCCGCGCTGCGTGAAATGGACACCCGGCCGTCCTCGAGCGGCTGGCGCAGGACTTCCAGGGCGGAGCGTTTGAACTCCGGCAATTCGTCGAGAAACAGCACGCCGTGGTGCGCGAGCGAAATTTCGCCCGGCCCGGGAATCGTGCCGCCCCCGAGCAGGCCGATGTCTGAAATGGTGTGATGGGGCGTGCGAAAGGGAGGCGTGAGCCAGGGCAGCGAGCCGCCGAGCGTGGCGCCCGCGGCCGAGTGGATGCTGAGCACTTCGAGGAACTCATCGGGCGTGGGCGCGGGCAGGATGGTCGGGATGCGCTTGGCGACCATCGATTTTCCCGCGCCGGGCGGGCCGATCATCATCAGGTTGTGCGCGCCGGCCACGGCGACCTCGACCGCGCGCCGCAGGGAGTGCTGGCCCTTGATTTCCAAAAAATCCAGGCTTTCGGCAGCGGATGTCGCGGTGCGCAGGGTGGCCATGCCGGAGGGCAGGGGCGTGAGCGTGATTTCCCCGGTCAGAAAACGGACGGCGCGATCAAGCGAATCGACCGCATAAACCTCGAGGCCATCGACCAGTGCGGCTTCCGCGGCCGAGATGGGCGGGAGCAGCAGGCCGCGTTTGCCGAGTTTGCGCGCGAGCCGGGCGAAGGCCAGGCCGCCGCGCACCGGCCGGGTCGCGCCGGACAGGCTGAGCTCGCCGGCGATAAAAAAATCGCCGAGCATGGACGTTTGTAACTGGCTGGTGGCGATAAGCAGGCCGAGCGCGATGGGCAGGTCGTAGAGCGGGCCTTCCTTGCGCAGGTGGCCGGGCGCGAGATTGACCGTGGTGCGCGTGCGCGCCTGGCGAAATCCGGAGTTGGCGAGCGCGGAAGCCACGCGATCCTCGCTTTCCTTGACGGCGGCATCCGGCAGGCCCACGAGGATGAGCCGCGGGTCACCGGCTTCACCGGTGTTGACTTCGACGTGAACCAACTCGGCGTCGATGCCTTGGAGTGCAGCGGAGTGAAGGGTGGCGAGCATGCGGCGTGCACGCCAAGTCTATCACGGTTTTGCCTGCGACCGGGCTTTTTTAAGCCCGATCCATGCAATTGAAACGCAAATGACGCCAATAAACACGAAGAAGAAAACCGGGAAGCCAGGAACAAACATCTGGCCTTTTACCACGGGTGGCGAATGAGCACTAACATTGTTAGCCACGAAGGATCACAGAGATCGCATTGAACTTCTTTGTGCTCCTTGTGCTCTTTTGTGGCTACCAATCTGCTGGTTGGAGCAGTTAAAATGTTACGCTAAACCATCCGCGCCTTGATCGTCGCAATATTACGTTCGATGGCGACGAGGTAGGGGTTGGGGCCGCGCGGATGGGGTTGGGCCAGAAAACGATACATGCCCAGATATTCTGTCCGGAGCTTGGGGAGGACGTTCTTGCGCCAGAAGGCCGGCGTTTTTGAAATCATTTCGTCAACCGATTTGAATTCGCGCTGCGCGGGCGGCACATTGGCGAAGGCGTCGGCTTCGCGGAATTCCTTGAAAAGGATTTCCAGTTTATCCGGATAGTCAGGCGCGGCCATCTGCGCGAGATAGTCGGCCGTGGCGAGGGCGCAGCCGATGAGTTGTTCGACCTGGGAATTGAAATGCAGCCGCTTGACGTGGCTGTTTGGCCCGGTGCAGCGGATGGCGCCCAGCACACCGTCAAGCTCTTGGGGTGTCGCGCCGACCGTCGGCAGGTAGGCGGCGGCAAAGGCGCAGCTTTTCAGGACATGCACGTGCGTGTATTTTGCGCCGGTTCCAGCCCGGTCGCTGCGGAGTTTCAGATAGCCAGTGTCATGCAGCAGCACGGCGGCCAGGCCAAGCTCGACCTGGCGCGATGTGAACCGTGGCGTGGCCCGCGTGCCATGCCGGCCGACGAGCAACTGCACGAAGCAAAGCGTGGCCTGAAGCGTGTGCTCGAAATCGTGGTAGTGCAGGTCGACCGCCTGATAGTCGAGATAGTGGCCGGTGAACATCCGCCGCACATCGAAAAACAGCCGGTCGATGATGCCGGTGCTGGCGCGCGGAAACATTTTCCGAAAAGCCGCCTGGGCGGCTGCGGCTACGGCGGGAGCACTTTTGGTGTTGATGTCGGTTAACATAAACATCCGGGACGAAGACTCGCGCCCACGGTGCCGCCCGTTCTGGCGGGGGTATGCGTAAGTATTGGTTTGCGAAAAACCTGCGCAAGCCCAATTCTGGAAATTACTTATTTTGCTTGATTGAATGATACTGGGACTTACCGGCGGGCTCGGTTGTGGCAAAACAACTGCAGCACAAATGATCGAGCGGCACGGCTTTCGCCGCATCGACTCCGACGCGCTTGTGCGCACCGAGATTTTGACTGAGCCCGGCGTCGCCTCCGCGGTCGGTGCCCGTTTTGGACCGAGGGTGCTCGCCGCCGACGGGCAGATCGTGCGCAGCCGGTTGGCGGAAATCGTTTTTACCGACGCTGCGGCGCTCGCCTGGCTGGAGGAACTCACCCATCCTCGGCTCTTCGAACGCTGGCGGACGTTGCTGGGCGCCGCCCCCGGCGCGAATTGGATGATCGAGGTGCCGTTGCTCTTCGAAAAGCAGTTGGAAAATTGGTTTGATTTTACCATCGGTGTGACTTCACACTCTCAGGCTCAACTCGCACGGCTCGAGCAACGCGGCCTGACCCGCGCGCTCGCCGAGCAACGAATTTCCAAGCAACTGCCTTTGGCGCGAAAAATAGAACTCGCCGACTTTGTCCTGCTGAACGACGGATCGCCGGACTTCCTGCAACAGCAAATCATCCGGCTGGTTTCCGTGCTTGCGGCTTGATGCAGCCGATTCGCCGCGCGCCGTGCGGCCCACCCCTTTTTATACCACATGGATACTCCTCCCAAAAGCGACGCTGACGATGCGTCAACCGTTGCCGGCTCCGAGCCCGAAACTGGCGAAGACAAGAAAACGCCGCGCCGCCGCACGCGCTATTACAGCAAAGGCAAGGCGAAGGCGGCGGATGCCGCGCCGGTCGCGAGCGATGGCCCCAAGGCTGAAATTTTCGTGCCGGAACCGGTGAAGGCCGAACCTGCACCCGCCCCGCGCGAAGAATCATCCGCGCCCGCCGAACCGGCTTCATCCCAGCCGCCCGCGGAGAGAAGCCATGGCCCGGAAGCAGGGCACGGTGGCGATTTCCAGGGCCGCGGTTTTTGGAAAAACAACAAGCGCAAGCGCGGCAAGCATGGCTGGCAGCCAGGCGGGGGTGGCAAACCCGGTAACTTCCACCCGCCGCAACCGCCCCCGCCCAGTTTCGCGCCGGTGTTCGGCGATCTGCCCGATCCGGCGCACTTCGCCGATCTCGCCGCCCTCGACCGGCTGGCCGACGAGGTTTCCTCCGGCAAGGGCAAACCGATATTTCTCGATGAAATCTACACGCTCCCCCTCGCGGAGTTGACCGCCTTCGCCCGCGAACTCGGCGCCACGTTTACGGACGCTCCCAATCGCAAGCAGCTCCTCGCAAAGATTTTTGCGCACGCGGCGGAAGCCAAGCGCGAGATTCGCGACCGCGGCTGGCTCGACCTGACCGACCGCGGCTTCGGCTTCGTCGTGCACGCGAAAGTCAATTACCGGTTATACCCTGAAGATGCCTACCTGCCGGAGAGCCTTGTGCATCACTACGGTTTGAAGCGCGGCCACCAGCTCGAAGTTGTCGTGCAAGCCCCGCAGGGCAACGAACGCTGCCCGTCGGTCGTGCGCATCGAAAAAGTCATGGGCGGCAAGCCCGGGGACATTTCGAAAGTCACGCCGTTCGAGGAGCTCGTGCCTTATTATCCGCTCAAACGCATTTTGCTCGAGGCGGAAGACCTGCACAAGGACGTGTCGATGCGCGTGGTCGACATGCTCACGCCCATCGGCTTCGGCCAGCGCGGCCTGATCGTCGCGCCGCCGCGCACCGGCAAGACCGTCCTGTTGCAGAACATCGCCAACTCCATTTCCCACAACAGCCCGGAAACCAAGCTCATCCTGCTGCTCATCGACGAGCGGCCCGAGGAAGTCACCGATTTCCGCCGCCACACGCATGGCGAGGTGGTCAGCTCGACGTTCGACGAAACGCCCGAGAGCCACGTGCACGCCGCCGAAATGGTCGGCGAAAAAGCCCGCCGGCTTGTCGAAGCGGGCGAGCACGTCGTCATCCTGCTCGACTCCATCACCCGCCTGGCGCGCGCTTACAACGCCCTGGTGGCCAACTCTGGCAAAATCATGTCGGGCGGCATCGAGGCCACGGCGCTGCAAAAACCCAAGCGGTTCTTTGGCGCCGCGCGCAATATCGAGGGCGGAGGCAGCCTCACCATCATCGGCACCGCGCTCATCGATACCGGCAGTCGCATGGACGAGGTCATTTTTGAAGAGTTCAAGGGCACCGGCAACATGGAGCTGCACCTCGACCGCGGCCTCGTGGACAAGCGCATTTTCCCCGCCATCAACATGGACCGGTCCGGCACGCGCAAGGAAGAGCTCATCTACCACCCCGACGAGATCCAGCGCGTTTACGGCCTGCGTCGCGCCATGCAGGGCATTCCCGCCATCGAAGCGATGGAAATGCTCATCTCGCGCCTCAAGAAAACCAAGAATAACGTGGAGTTCCTGATGACGCTAACCCGTTGATGCGGGAAGGTATCAAGTAGCAGGTAACAAGTACCAAGATGGCCGTCTCGTTATTGTTAAACGCCGAACGTCAACTCGCCCCCGCGTTCTCTTGCTACTTGTTACTTGGTACATGGTACTTGCGGCGGATTCTTCCGCCGATTTGCCGTCAAAACCACGTTAAAAGCACGCATCCATGTGAGCAACAGGGTGGGAAACGCTAGGTTACGGCTCGACTGTGCGCCCATGAACTCGTTGTCTTTTTCCACGTCGTAAACTGCGTCTTAACTAAATCCATTCCGCCTTATGCCCTACGATATGAACGACCTGCTCGAACTCGTCGTCGAGCAAAACGCCTCTGATCTCCACCTCCAGGTTGGCCAGGCGCCCACGCTTCGTGTCAGCGGCAGCATGGTGCCGATCGAAGGCCCTGCGCTCATGCCTGAAGACACGGAAAAGCTCATGCTTTCGATCACGCCTGACAAGTATCAGCAAGGCGTGAAGCTCGAAGGCGGCGCCGACTTTGGTTTTGCCTACCTTGAGAAAGCCCGCTTCCGCGTCAGTGTCCTCAAGTCCAAGGGAAACTACGGCATGGTTCTTCGGCAGATTCCCAATAAAATGTACAGTCTGCGCGAAATCGGACTGCCCGACAAGGTCAGGGAGCTCCTCTATCGTCCGCGCGGCCTCATCCTTGTCACCGGGCCCACTGGCTCCGGTAAATCGACGACCCTCGCGTCGATGATCAATTACGTCAACGAACACCGCGACGGCCATATCATCACCATCGAGGACCCGATCGAGTATTACCATCAGCACAAGCACTGCATCGTCACCCAGCGTGAGATCGGCGCTGACGTGCCCAGTTTCTCCGAAGCCATCCGCCGTGCCCTCCGGCAGGATCCCGACATCATCCTCGTCGGCGAAATGCGCGATCTTGCCACCATCGAGGCTGCCATCAGCGCCGCCGAAACCGGCCACCTTGTCTTTGGCACGCTCCACACCAACGGCGCGGCCAAGACCGTCGATCGCATCGTCGATGCCTTTCCCGCCAACATGAAGGACATGATCCGCACCCAGCTCGCTTCTTCGCTGCAGGCCGTCATTTCCCAGGTGCTCTGCAAAAAAGTCGGCGGCGGCCGCATCGCCGGCTACGAGATCATGGTTACGACCACGTCCATCGCCTCGCTCATTCGCGAAAACAAAACCTTCCGCATCAACTCCGACATTCAGACGGGCGGCAACCTCGGCATGATCACGATGGACACGCACTTGATGAGTCTCATCAACCGGGAGCTGCTTTCGCCCGATGAAGCGGTAGAAAAGGCGCAGGACACGGTGGCCATGCGCGAAAAGCTCATCTCCATGGGGATCAAGCTCAAGGCCCTCTAACTGGAAAAAAGTATCAAGTGTCAGGTTCCAAGGACCAAGATTACGTGCGCCGCGCGCACCCTTCTTGTCACTTGATACCTGTTACTTCTGCTCATCGGGTTTCGGCAGCAGCAGGAAGGTGTTCAAGCCGGGCAGTTTCTCGGAAAACTCCTCGCCCTCGACCGCCTGCCGCAGGGCGCGTTGCACCATGCCCATCTTGGCGTCGAGGTCGTCGATCTTCGACACGAAAACCGCTTCCGGCGTCGCGGCGTAAACCGCCGCGCCCCATTCGAGTTCTCCCTGGTGGCTGTGAATGATGTGTTCGAGGCGCTCGAGCCGGCCGGCGTCGAGCCTGGCCTTGATCGCGGCCTTGCGCACCAGTTGGTAGCCCAGCACGACATGGCCCTGCAAAATGCCGCGGCGGGAGCGCTTCGTCGCCAGCGTGCCCTCGTATTCGATGGTCTTGCCGGTGTCGTGCAGCAGTACGCCGGCCATGGCGAGACCGGGATCGACCTCGGGGTAGAGCGGCAGCAGCGCCCGGGCCGCGCGCGCCATGTGCACCGTGTGCTCGAGCAAACCGTGCCGGTAGGCGTGGTGCATGACGATGGCCGCCGGCGACCCGCGGAAATCCTCGCCCATTTCGTCAAACACCGCGCGCGTCGTCGCGCGCAACCCGTCGTGGACGATGGAATCGATAAACCCGTTCAGCTCCGTCCAGAGCGCGTCGGCATTTTCCGGCGAAGTCTCGACGAGATTCTCCAGCAGGCCCGGCGCATTCAATTCGTCCTCGGTCAGCACGGTGGCTTTCGCGAGCCGCGGCGACAGCCGTCCCTGGAAATGGTCGGTTTTCCCCTCGACGCGCACCACCGCGCCTTCGCCGGCATTTTTCAAGAGTTCGAAGAGCGGATTGTCGTTGAAAATGGTGCAGCCAAACGAACCCGTGCGGTCGCCCAGGTCGAGGCTGAGAAACGGATTGCCATTGGCCGCCGTCTTGGCCGTGAGCTTTTTGACCACGAGCACGCTCGCGAACGGCCGGCCGCCGGCGGGGCCGAGCGATTTGAGCTCGTGAACGGAGAGAAGCGGGTCGGCGTCAGGCATATTTTTTCACGAGCTTGGTGAACCCCTTGAAAAACAGATGTTCGGTGTCGTGCAAGAGCGCATAAAACACCGTCTCGGCCGGCAGCGCATGCACGCCGAGCCGGGTGAGCGCCTCGAGGCAGGTCGTCGCGTCGGCTGGCCGGCGCGCGCCGATGCAATCGGTGAGCAGCGTCACCTGCAGCTGGTGGTCCATGGCGGCCAGCGCCGTCTGGTAAAGGCACACGGGGGTCTCCAGCCCGCACAGGACCACGTGCTCGACATCGAGGGAACGCAGGGCGTCGCGGATG
>DASYOA010000188.1:0-2533 GCA_036008265.1 Opitutaceae bacterium | reverse complement strand
CGGAAAGAGGAGTGTTTCATGATTTTGGGAGAGGCCATCCTTTGCCGGGCAAATGCCGGGTCAAACCTCAATCTGGTCCTTGGTAGTTAGTAGTTGGAATTTGGTAGTTGGTTCCAATCCGACGCTTGCCGTGCCCTTCGTAGGCTTTGCGAAGCAGGAGTCCGTACTAACTACCAAATTCAAACTGCCAATTACCGCGCGTCGCGCGCTTCACAGCGTCCGCCGAAAGAGCAGCGTGGCCGCGCCCAGGCTGACCACCGTGAAGCTGAACAAGAATAGCAGGTCGTAGCCGATGGCTCCCAGGCCGGTGTTTTTCAGCAGCAGTTCCTTGAAGCCATGCACGGCGTAGGTAAATGGATCGATGACCGTGATGACGCGCATCCACGGGGGAAAGGCGGTCGTGGGATAGACCGCGCCGCTCGGGAAAAACAGCACGGTGTTCAGCATGCCGAAGATGGCGCGCGGCAGGAGCGGATCGTTCACCCGCGCCATGATCAGGAACATCATGCTGATCAGGGCGAGCGATGTGGCCACCACGAGCAGGATCAGGCGCGCCATCCGCATGAGGTTGAACGGATCGGGGATGCCCGCGATCAGCGAACCGACCGTGATCAGCACCAAGCCGGAGACACTGGCCTTGGCCACGCCCGCGAGATTGAAGCCGAGGATCAACTCGAACTTGCTGATCGGCGTCACGAGGTAGCCCTCGTGCAAGCCGCGCGCCTTGTCGTCGATGAAGATGATGCCGCCGCCGATCATCGCGGAAACGAAGACCGCCAGCGTGATCGTGCCCGGCAGCAGATATTGGATGTACGGCACATACGGATAAATCTCGACCACCGCGAGCGACGCCTGCGCCGACAGGCGGGCGGACGACGGCTCCTGGCCGTAAGTGCCGAGCATCTGCTGGAGCGAAGCGCCAAGCGCAGAGGACGAAAATTGATCGGTGTTGTCCTCGATGAGCGCGATGCGCGGGCTGGCGCCGGCGAGAACCTTGCGCGAAAACTGCGGCGGGATGTTGATCACGGCGTTGATGCGGCCAGTGCGCAAATCCTGCACGGCGGTGCCCTCATCGGAATAGGCAACCGTGTCGAAGGTGCGCGCGTTGGCCGCGACGGCCTGGAACATTTCCTTCAGCTTCACGGCCGGCACGCCGTGATCCTGGTCCACCACGCCGACGCGGAGGTTTTTGATCTGGCCGCCAAACGCATAGCCGAGCACCACGAGCTGCACGATCGGCATCAGCGTCGTCATCAGCATCAACATCGGGCTGCGGCGGAAGCGGCGCAGGTCGCGTTCGATAATGGCCCAGATTCGGTTCATAAAAATCTTTTTTTACCGCGGATGCCCACGGATGCCCATGCAAGGATCGGGTTGGGCCACTGTGGGCGGGGTGCCCTCACCCCGCCCACATCTGAAAATCTCCTGTGCACAAATCATAGTCATTTTAAATTCTGAGATAAATTTTTTATTGCGGCCGGACCATGATGTAGGGGCTTTGGGAAGCATCCGGAGCCTGCAGCGCATCGCGCAGCTGGTGCCCGGTGTAGTGGCCGAAGACGTCGTCCAGCGTCGTGCTCTGCACGGAAAGCGAGGCCATGGTGACGCCGGCCGAGCGCGCCGCGGCCAGCAGCTCGACCGTGGTGAGCGGGCCGTTGTGCGAGGAGATGCGGAAAATATTTTCCTCGGCCTTGACCCCGGCCACGGCGGGCAGGGCACGGAGCGTTTCGATCCACTGCGGAGGGACGGCCGAGAAGCTGACTTCGATGATATTCTGTCCCGGGATCGAGGCTTTCAGTTTTAATGGCGAATCGAGCGCGGCCAGCTTGCCGTGGTCGACGATGGCAATGCGGTCGCAGAGCTTGTCCGCCTCATCCATGTAATGCGTGGTCATGAGGATGGTGAGGTCGCGCTCGCGTTTCAGTCGCGAAAGCATTTCCCACACGGCCACGCGCGAGGTTGGGTCGAGGCCGGTCGTCGGCTCATCCAGGAAGAAAATCTTCGGCGAGTGCACGAGGCCGCGCGCGATTTCCAGCCGCCGCCGCATGCCGCCGGAAAACATTTTCAGCGGCTTGTCGGCCCAGGGGGTGAGGTCGACGGCGGCGAGCAGCTCGTTGATCACGCGGCGGGCCTGCTCGCGGGGAATGCTGTAAAGCTTCGCGTAGATGCTCATGTTTTCCCTCGCGCTCAGGTCGAGGTCGGACGTCAGGGCCTGCGGGATGACGCCGATGGATTTGCGGACATCGTTCGCCGCGCGAACGACGTCAAAGCCATTGATGACCGCCGTGCCCGAAGTAGGCGGGACGAGCGTCGTCAGCATGCGCAGGAGCGTGGATTTGCCCGCGCCGTTGGGCCCAAGCAGCCCGAAAACTTCGCCGTGGTTCACGCTGAAGTTCAGGTTGTCCACCGCGCAGAAGTCGCCGAAGCGCTTCGTCAGATTGTTAACTTCGACGTCGAGCATGCTAATTGGTTCCCGCCACTTGGCACTTGTTACTTTCCATTCAGCGGCAGCAGGACATAAGCCGTCATGCCG
>DASYOA010000187.1:0-3288 GCA_036008265.1 Opitutaceae bacterium | reverse complement strand
GCTCGATGCCTCGATCAACTGGGCGTGCGGCAGGTGGCGTTGCAGCCAGTGGCGGCATTGCGCCAGCGCCTGGTCCTTCGAATAAACGTGCACGATCTTATCCAGCGGGAAATTTGAGATGAGCGCATGCGTGATCTCCAGGTAAATTTGCGCCACGATTTTCAGGTCGCTCTCGACAAAAAGGTCGAGCGTCTCGCGCACCGATCCTTCCGTGGAATTTTCGATCGGGATGACCGCATAGTCGGCCTCGCCCTTCTCGACCGCGGTGAAAATGTCCGCGATCGTGGCCATGGCGTGATAGTTGACGCTCGCGCCGAATTTTTTCATCGCGGCGGCATGCGTGTTCGTCGCTTCCGGGCCGAGGTAGGCGATGAGCATGGGCTTTTCCAGCGCGAGGGCCGCCGACATGATTTCCCGATAAATCGCCTGCAAGGCATCATTTTTGATCGGCCCCCGGTTGAGCTCGGTGATCTTGCGCAAAACCGCATCCTCGCGTTCGGGCACGTAAATCTGCCCGCCGGTATCGCGCTTGTGCTTGCCGATTTCGGCGGCGAGCGCGAGGCGTTCGTTGAGCAGTTCCACGATGCGGTGGTCGAGCTTGTCGATTTTTTCGCGGATGGGGCCAAGGTCCATATTCAACAGGCGGTTAAGCGGGTTTTTGCTCAGCCAGCGCGGGAGGCTCGGTCGCGGGGGTCAGAGGCAGGTTTTCCTGCTCGAGGCCCATGTCAGAGTCCGAAAGGTGCTTGGGTTTCATCGCGTTTTCCAGCCAGGCATCGATTTGCCGGTTCGAAAGCACGTCGGACGCCGGCAATTCGTCGAGCGATTTGACCCCGACAAATTCCATGAACGCGTCCGTCGTGCCATATTGGATCGGCCGGCCGGGCAGCTCCGCGCGCCCCACGACGTAGATGAGCTCGCGCTCGAGCAGCTTGTTGATGCCGGCCTCGGCCGACACGCCGCGGATGTGCTCGATCTCCGCCCGCGTCACCGGCTGGCGGTAGGCGACCACCGCGAGCGTCTCGAGAGCGGACTGTGACAGTTTCATCGGCGGCGGCTCGTCGCGCAGGATGCGAATCCACCGCGCGAAACGCGGATGCGTCACCAGCCGGTAGCCGCTGGCCCCCTCGATGAGCAAATAAACATCATCGGCGGCGCGCAGCTCGGCGGCGATTTCGTCCATCGCTTCGCGAATCTGCGCCGCAGTGATAAGCGACGGCACATCGGCGTCCATCGCCGGGTCATCGGGCAGCTCGGGCACGTCGCCGGCCTCTTCCGCGACCGGCGCCGCCGGTTCGGCGGGCTTTTGGGCCGCTTCCGCCGTCGGGGCCAGCGGCAGCAACGCCTGCTCGTGAAAGCGCGTGAACGCGTCCTGGATGTCCTTGGCCGTCAGCGGCCGGCTCGATGAGAACAGCAGCGCCTTGAGCACTTTTTTCAAATTGAATGCCATGCGAAAATTCTGCGTCGAGTGAATGCCCCGCATCCCCCGCGAAGCAATCTCCTTTTTTGCTCAGTCGCGGCTTGCGCGACTGAGTCGGCTCGCGTAACCGTGTTGGCTCCGCGTGTTTCTCCCATGAGTTCCAAATCCTCCCCTAAACCCGCCTCGTTGCGCGCCCATTCTGCCATCGTCGTTGACGGCCCCGATCGCGCGCCAAATCGCTCCATGTTGCGTGCCGTCGGCTTCGGCGACGCCGATTTCACGAAGCCCATTGTCGGCATCGCCTCGACCTGGAGCATGGTCACGCCGTGCAACATGCACATCGACCAGCTCGCGCGGGAAACCGCGGTAGCCACCGACGCCGCCGGCGGGAAGTCCATCATCTTTGGCACCATCACCGTGTCCGACGGCATCAGCATGGGCACGCCCGGCATGCGCTACTCGCTCGTCTCGCGCGAAATCATCGCCGATTCCGTCGAGGCCGTGGCCGGCGCCGAAGGCTTCGACGCGCTCGTGACCATCGGCGGCTGCGACAAGAACATGCCCGGCTGCGTCATGGCCCTCGCCCGGCTCAACCGCCCCGGCGTCTTCGTTTATGGCGGCACGATTTTGCCCGGCATCCACCCCGGCACGAAAAAGGAATGCGACATCGTCAGCGTTTTCGAGGCCGTCGGCCAGCATGCCCGCGGCACCCTCGACGACGCCGGCCTGCGCGAGATCGAAGCCTGCTCCATTCCCGGTCCCGGTTCCTGCGGCGGCATGTACACCGCCAACACCATGGCCTCGGCCATCGAGGCACTCGGGATGAGCCTGCCCAACAGCTCCACCCAACTCGCCATCTCGGAGGACAAGAAACTCGACTGCCGCCGCGCCGGCGAAGCCGCCCTCGCCTTGTTGCAGCAAAACATCCGCCCGCGCGACATCCTCACGAAAAATGCCTTCGAGAACGCCATCGCCGTCGTCATCGCCCTCGGCGGCTCGACCAACGCCGTCCTGCACCTGCTCGCCATCGCCCACACCGCCAACGTAAAGCTCTCGCTCGACGACTTCACGCGCATCGGCAAACGCGTGCCCGTGCTCGCCGACCTGAAGCCCTCGGGCAAATACGCCGTGTCACATCTCGTGCGCATCGGCGGCCTGCCGCCGCTGATGAAAATGCTCCTCGACGCCGGCCTGCTCCATGGCGACTGCCTGACCGTCACCGGCAAGACCGTCGCGGAGAACCTGAAAAACGTCGCGCCCTACCCGGCCGACCAGGACGTCATCCGCCCGCTTTCGAATCCGATCAAGGCCGACAGCCACCTGCGCATACTCTACGGCAACCTCTCGCCCGAAGGCGCGGTCGCCAAGATTTCCGGCAAGGAAGGACTCACCTTCTCCGGTAAGGCCATCGTCTTCGAATCCGAGGAATCCGCGCTCGCCGCCATCCTCGATGGCCGCGTGAAGGCCGGCCACGTCATCGTCATCCGCAACGAAGGCCCGGTCGGCGGCCCCGGCATGCGCGAGATGCTCGCGCCCACCAGCGCCGTCATGGGCAAGGGCCTCGGCAAAGACGTCGCCCTCATCACCGACGGACGTTTCTCCGGCGGCAGCCACGGCTTCGTCGTCGGCCACATCACGCCCGAAGCCGCGGTTGGCGGCACCAACGCCATCGTCAAAAACGGCGACCCCATCACCATCGACGCGGTCAAGAACGAGCTCAGCCTCGGCCTGCCCGCGAAGGAAATCGCCGCCCGCCGCAAAAAATGGAAGGCGAAGAAACCCGTGGAAACCCGCGGCGTCCTCGCCAAGTATGCCCGGCAGGTCAGCTCCGCCAGCCGTGGCGCCGTCACCGACTGACCGGCGCCCAACGA
>DASYOA010000186.1:0-5003 GCA_036008265.1 Opitutaceae bacterium | reverse complement strand
CGCTGCCGGTGCCGGAAATTTACGGCGACCCCAAGGGCGACGTCCTCATGGTCGGCTGGGGCTCGACCTTCGGCCCGATCCGCGACGCGGTGAAAACCCTGCGCGCCGCCGGCGAACAAATCGGCCAGGTCCACCTGCGCCACGTGCACCCGTTGCCGCCGGGACTGGAGGAAATTTTCCGCGGTTACCGGCACATCTGCGTCGTCGAGATGAACGACGAGGGCCTTTACGGCCACGGCCAGCTCGCCACGCTCCTGCGCGCCCGCTACGCCAACCCCGCCATCCGCAGCATCGCCAAAACCGACGGGCTTACCTTCAAGGTCCGCGAAATCGTGGACGGCATCAAACGCCTGCAAACCGTCCCCGCTTCAAACGGAAAAAACCACGCCTGAGCAACCTGTGGTGAGCCCCCTCAAACCATCAGCCAAAATTCCTAAACCCATGTCCACCGCCGTCCCATCCCCATCCACTGAAGCCCTGCCTGCCCTCCGTAGCCTTGGCGAAGGAGGAAGCCCGTCGCATGGGGCGCCGGCGGACGCCCCGCGCGTCCCGGTCACAAAAAAGGCCCTCACTGCCGACCACCCGACCTGGTGCCCCGGCTGCGGTGATTTCGCCGTGCTCGCCGCGTTCTACCGCGTGCTGGAAAAACTCCAGTACCCGCACGAGAAAATCGTCACCTTCGCCGGCATCGGCTGCTCGTCGCGTTTCCCCTATTTCGTCAACACCCACGGCGGACACTTCATCCACGGCCGTTCCCTGCCTTTCGCCGCGGGCATCAGCCTCGGCCGCGACGACCTCCATGTCTTCGTCTTCGGCGGCGACGGCGACGGCTTTTCCATCGGCGGCAACCACCTCGTCCACACCGCGCGCAAAAACGTCCGCCTCACCTACGTCATCATGGACAACTTCGTCTATGGCCTGACGAAAAAGCAGACCTCGCCCACCTCGCCCATCGGCTTCAAGTCGAAGACCGACCCCACCGGCGCGCTCGACCAGCCGATCAACCCGATGCGCACGCTCGTCAACAGCGGCGCCACCTTCATCGCGCGCAGCCACGCCACGCAGGTCAACCACATGATCGACATGATGACGCGCGCCGCGCAGCACGACGGTTTCTCCGTCGTGGAAATTCTCTCGGAAGGCGTGGAGTTTTATGCGGGCGCGTTCGACGCCGCCAACCCGCGCAAAGGCGGCGCCTTCCGCAGCATCGAATTGAAGAAAAACGACGGCACGCCCGAGGACGCGTCGCGCCACGATCCCACCGATGAACTCGCCGCCTACAAGCTGGCGACGGAACCATGGCCGGGCTCGTTCGGTATTTTCTACGAGGTGAAGCGCCCGACCAAGAACCGCCTCGAGGCCGATCTCATTGCCAAGGCCCGCGAACGCACCAAAGGCGCCGCCGATCTCGACCTGCTCCAGGCTAGTTTTGCGCGCCTGCGCTGACGTGTCCCGGTTCGGGGTAATTGAGCGACTTCAGGTCGTACGCGCCCGGATACTTCTGGCGAATCGCCCACTGCAACTGCCGCAGGTTGAAAATCGTCAAGTTCGGCAAAATAAACGGAAACGTGCCGTGCTCGGGAAAGTAGATGCAGACCTTCCCGTTGAAAATAAACACGGTGGCGGCGCTTTGCAGCGTGTCGCCACTGCCATCGACGTAGGAAAACTGCATGACGTTTACCGGCCGGTGCGCGCCCAGCCGCGCGCCCGCCAGCGTCGCGTCGCGAAACGCCCGCACTTCGTGGGTGGCCAGCACTTCCGGAAGATGGGTCTCGGGCTGCTGCGGGGCGGCGTCATACCGATAGGTCAGATGCTGCGGCACAATGCCCGGATATTTGGCCACGAGCGGCGCCGCGACCTGCGTGATATTGTCCTTGGAATCCAACCGCACTTCCAGCGGCAGGAAACCGAAGTTGATGTCCCATGCCCACAATTGTCCCCTCAGCTCGAAAACCGCGACCGCGTGCCCGCTCACCGCCACATCGTTTTCTTCCGCGCCCCATTGCAACACGCGCACCCAGGGATCCGCGCCAAAGATTTCCTGATAGTGGTCGTAGAAACAAACCGACTCGACAAAGCAGCCGTTGCTCACGCCGAGCGTCTCGTGCGGAAAAGGCGGCTTCACCCTGGCGGCCTGCACCCGGCCTTGAACAGAAAGCGCGATTAAAATGGTCAGGGCAATCCGGGGGAACCTGTTCATTCCTTTTTTCCATAGCTGCCCCCGGCGCGCGCCGCAACAAGAAGAACCGCAGCGTCTTCGCCCAGAAGTCAGGAACAGGGCTCACGGACGCGCGCAAATCACAAACGCCAATAGCCTAAACGCCAAAAACCTGAAAACAAAGAACTCCAATTCCTGCGCGCCCCTTGGGCCACGTGGCCATTGGAGATTCCCTTGGGATTTGAATGTCTGGCGTTTGTGATTTGCGTGCAGCCGGGCGACTCATTCCCGGCTTCAGCCCTCCGCCGCACGTGTCGTTTGACTCCGTCCACGTGGGCGGTGTAAGGTTGATCCCCGCAAAGAACTCGTGATCGAACCCGTCGAAACCAAATCCCGCCTTGAGCGCGCATTTCTCGTGGGCGTGCAGACGCCCCAGATGCCGCCCGGCGAAGGCCAGGAGCTGCTCGACGAGTTGCGCGAACTGGTCGAAACCATGGGCATCGCCGTCGTGCGTTCGACGCTCGTCTCGCTGCGTGCGCCCACGCCTGCGCTGCTCATCGGCAGCGGGAAGGCCGACAGCCTCGTTGAACTCGCCCGCGCCGACCAGGCCGACCTGATCGTATTCGATGAAAATCTTTCCCCCGCCCAGCAACGCAACTGGGAGGAACTCGCCGGGCTCGCCGTGATCGACCGCCAGGAAGTCATCCTCGAAGTCTTCGCCGACCGCGCCCACACCCGCGAGGCCATCCTGCAAGTCGCGCTCGCCCGCCAGGAATATTCCCTGCCGCGCCTGAAGCGCGCCTGGACGCATCTTTCCCGCCAGCGCGGCGGCGGCACCGGCGCGCGCGGCCAGGGTGAAACCCAGCTCGAGGAAGACCGGCGCATCGTGCGCGACCGCATCGCGCACCTGAAGGAACAGCTCGTCGAAGTCGTGCGGCAACGCGGCGTGCAGCGCGCGCGCCGCCTCCGCGTGCCCCTGCCCACCGCCGCCATCGTCGGCTACACCAATGCCGGCAAATCCTCGCTGTTGAACCGCCTCACCGGCGCATCGGTCTTCGTCGAGGACAAACTCTTCGCCACGCTCGACCCCACCACCCGCCAGCTTCTGCTCGCCAACAACCAAAAACTCCTCGTCACCGACACCGTCGGCTTCATCCGCCGCCTGCCGCATGGCCTGGTCGAGGCGTTCAAGGCCACGCTCGAGGAAGTCGTCGTCGCCGATTTTCTCATCCATGTGCTCGACGTCACCAACCCCAATTTCGAGAAGCACCACGCGACCACCCTCGGCGTCCTCTCCGAACTTGGCGTCAACGACCGGCCCACGCTCACCGTCTTCAACAAAACCGATAACGCCGACCCCGCCATGCTCGCGCACGCCCGCGCCCTTGCGCCCGATGGGCTCTTCATCTCCGCCAAGACCGGAGCCGGCCTCGACACGCTGGTCGGCCGCTGCGCCGGGCTCATCTCGGGAGAATTCGGCGCCACCGACCTCCTCGTGCCGCACGACCGCTACGACGTGATCGCCCGCCTCCACGAGTTCGGCCATATCCATGCCCAGGAGCACCGCGACGATGGCGTGTTCATCCAAGGCCGCTTTCCACCCGCGCAATCCGCTTTCTTCGCACCCTTTGTCCTTAACGGCACGCATTAGACAGATTGGAAAAGTATCAGGTTTCAAGTTTTCAAGTATCAAGATGCAGGATTCGGGGGTCAGAAGCGGTCGGCTATCTTGGAACTTCGCGCATTGTGATTTGCGCGCGCCAGCGCGCGCTATTTCGGTCCAAAAACCCGGTAGTAAGCCAGCCCGTAACTTTCACGCAGCGCTATCTCCGTTGTGCTCAGTGCGCCCGCACTCGGCAAGAAATCCAGCAAAGTCCGCGGCCGGCGCAGGTCGCGTTGAAATCCGACCGGGAACGGCGTGAAATCCACGCCGGCATGTTTGAACAGCCACGCGGCGCGCGGCATGTGCCACCCCGTGGTCACAAGCTGCACGTGTTTCCAGCCATGCTCGCGGCACAGCGCCGCCGCCGCCCGGGCTTCATCCGCGGTATCGGCTACCAGCGGCGTGAGGACAATCTTTTCCGCCGGCACGCCCATGGCGATGGCTTGCACCCGCAGCAGCTCCCCCTCGGTCACGCGGGGTTTTTCCCAAGGGATGCACGCGCGCGAGAAAACGATGGCCTCGGCCTTGCCCGCGCGGATGAGTGCCACGCCCACCATGAAGCGATTCACCCCATCGCTCCACGAAGGGAAATCCATGCCGGCATGGTTAGGGCCCAAAACACCTCCCAGCACGATCACCGCATCCGCCGGCGCGCAGCCCGCGATGGTTTGGGCCGGATAGCGGTCCTCCAGCCGGCCGATTAAGGCCTCGCTCACGACCGGCATGCTCGCGACATAGAGCAGTACCAACGCCGTGACGATAAGCCGCCGGCGTTGTTTCTCCAAAAAAACCGCCAGCAACAACAGCGCGCAGACCAAGCCCGTGGGCAGCACGATAATTGGCAGCAGCTTGTGAAAAAATAGCATCATGTTCATCCCCACGCAAAGGACGGGCTCGCCCAAGCGCCACAAAAAACCGCGGGGACTTATCGTACAGCGGTCAGCGTGGCTGGTTTTCGCGCGACTTACTCAGGCTGTGGAGACACGAAAGGTTACCAGCGATCAGGGCTTCCTTTTTTGCGCGTGACCAGCGTTTGAGCTGGGCTTCGCGTGCTATCCCTTCGTTAAGGCTGAGTGGGCCTTCTGTATAAACGAGGTACACAGGTCGATTGAAGGCTGTATGGCGTGCGCCTCGGCCCTGATTATGAAGTTCAAGACGTGCCTCAACGTCATCAGTAACGCC
>DASYOA010000185.1:0-3076 GCA_036008265.1 Opitutaceae bacterium | reverse complement strand
GCTGCGGGTCAGGGGGGCGCGTTATTTTTCGCCCGACCAGGTCAAGGCCCAGGCGCCTTCACTGGCCGAGGGCAAGGTGGTCAATTTCAACGAAGTCCCGCACGACATTGTCGCCTTGAACCAGTGGCCGAACCGCCGGGTGACGCCCACGCTGAGCCAGGGAAAACTGCCGGGCACCGTCGATATCGATTTGAACGTGAAGGACACGCTGCCGGTGCATGGAAACCTGGAATTGAACAATCAATACAGCGCCAACACCAAGCCCCTTCGCTTGAACGGCGGAATCAGCGACGACAATCTCTGGCAATTGGGGCATACCGCCAGCTTTAGCTTCCAGTTGGCGCCGCAACGCCTGAAGGATGCGAAAGTTTTCTCCGCTTACTATCTTGCGCCGGTTCCCAGCGTCGAGGGGATGAGCCTGATGGTGCAGGGGACGAAACAGGACAGTAATGTATCCACCCTCGGCGGGGCGGCGGTGTCCGGTCGTGGCGAAACGGTTGGCGCCAGGGCCAACTTCACCCTGCCCGCGGGCCAGGACTTTTATCACTCCGTCAGCTTGGGCATCGATTACAAGCATTTCGACCAGGACATCATCGTGGGCGGCAGCGATATCGCTTCACCCATCACTTACTATCCCTTGAGTGCAAACTATAGCGCGACCCTGGCTCCCACGGGTTCCGTGACCGAGCTCAACGCCGGCGTCACCCTCCATTTTCGCGGCCTGGGCAGCACCTCGGCCGCCTTCGACAACAGCCGCTTCGGCTCGGGCGGCAGCTTTGTTTATTTTCGCGGCGACCTGTCGCACACGCACGATCTGCCGGCGGGCTTGCAAATTTTCGGCAAGGTGCAGGGCCAGATTGCCGACCAACCGCTGCTCAGCAGCGAACAATTCAGCGCGGGTGGACTGGATACCGTGCGTGGCTACCTCGAGGGCGAAGTGCCCGGGGACAACGCGTTTTGCACCTCGCTGGAGTTTCGCAGTCCTTCGGTCATCAGCTGGCTGCGCCAGAAATCCGGCGAGTGGAGGTTTTATGTTTTTGGCGATGCCGGCTGGCTGACGGTCAATAGCCCGCTCCCGCAGCAGGCTTCACGTTTCAGCCTCGAGAGTCTCGGGTTGGGCAGCCGGATCCAGGTGCTGGATCATTTCAGCGGCTCAATTGATGCGGCTGAGCCGCTCACCAGCCAGTCGACGACCAAGGCCCATGACATCCGCGTCACCTTCCGCGCGGGAGTGGACTATTAGCAAATGACGAATGACGAACTTATCCGCCGAAGCTTTGGCGAAGGCGGATGACGCAGCGCTAAATACTAACACCAATTTCCAACTACCAACTACTAATTACCAACTACCAGTTTCCATGCGAAGCTACTCACTACTCACCACTCGCTCCTCGCTACTCATAAAGTACCTGCTGTTCGGCTGGCTGATCGCCCTGACCCTGGCCAGCCCCGCCCACGCGTGGTGGAATGGCGACTGGACGTTGCGCAAGAAGATCACGGTGGATACCACGGCCGCGGGCGTGGCCATCGCCGATCCGATCGGCACGACCGCGGTGTTGATCCGGCTGCACGACGGAAATTTCCAGTTTGGCAGCGCCAACGAAAATGGGGACGACCTGCGCTTTGTCGCCGCTGACGACAAAACGCTGCTGCCGTATCACATCGAAAAATACGATTCGGTCCTCAATGAGGCGTTTGTCTGGGTAAAAGTTCCGGATTTGAAACCGGGGACCAGCACCAGTTTCTGGCTTTATTATGGCAATCGGGACAACAAGGCGCCGAAGGGCGACGATTCGAAGGGCACTTACGATGCCGATACCTCATTGGTTTATCATTTTGCCGGACAAAACGTGGCGCCGAGTGATTACACGGCCAACGGCAACAATGCCCAGAATGCCGGCGTGTCGACCGACGGTTCGATGATCGGCGGCGGACTGCGGCTCGATGGCCATCATGCGGTGACGATCGCTGCTTCGCCCTCGCTGGCATGGAGCGACGGCGGAGAGATGACCTGGTCCGCCTGGATAAAACCGGTAGCCCTGCAGCCAGACGCGGTAATTTTTAGCCGCCGGGATGGCGCCAATGCCTTTCTCATTGGCGTAGACAATGGAACTCCTTTCGTTGAGGTGACGAGTGCGAAAGGCACCCAGCGCAATTCGGCTGGCGCGCCGATCGCGGCCGCCAGTTGGCATCATTTCGCGGTGGTTTCGACCGCCTCGAATACCACGCTGTATCTCGACGGCGAGTCTTACGCGACCATCGCCAATCCGCTGCCCGCGCTGAACAGCCCTGCGGTGATCGGCGGGGATGCCTCGGCGGACGAGGTCGGTTTCAACGGCGAGATGGACGAGCTGGAAATTTCCAAGGTCGCGCGTCCCGCCGGATTCATCAAGCTGGCGGCGATCGGGCAGGGTGGGGACGACCGGGCCGCCAAATTATTGGTGCTGGGCGCGGACGAGCAGCAGACGAACTGGCTGAGTTTCCTCAGCACCGGTTACTTCGGGATCATTTTCAAATCGCTCAGCGTGGATGGCTGGGTGGTCATCGGCCTGTTGGGCGTCATGGCGTGCCTCAGCTGGTTTGTGATGATCAACAAAATTTCGTATCTGAACGGGATCAGCAAAGGTAACGCCGCGTTCCTGAAGGAATGGAGGCATGTTGCCGCCGATCTTACGGTACTCGACAACGGAGATGCCGAGTCGGCCCGGACTTTGGGCGGCCGGGTGGACAAGACAGGCCAGAGGGCCATGCGCAGTTCCTCCGTTTACCGGATTTATCATATCGGCGTTGAAGAGATCAGGCATCGCCTGGCCGCCGACACGGACGTGGGTTCCGCCGACGGCAGAAAAGGACTGTCCGGCCGATCGATCCAGGCCATCCGTGCCAGTCTCGACGGCGGCCTCGTGCGTGAGACCCAGAAGATCAACAAGCTCATTGTGCTCCTCACCAT
The DNA here is from genome assembly GCA_036008265.1 of Opitutaceae bacterium. Taxonomy (GTDB): domain Bacteria; phylum Verrucomicrobiota; class Verrucomicrobiia; order Opitutales; family Opitutaceae; genus DASRHD01. Next base: position 126 of record DASYOA010000185.1, on the reverse strand, counting down.
CTGCATTTCCGGCGGCCCGTTTCTCGGCCTGCTCGGCACCGTGGTGGGTGTCATGATCACCTTCGCCGCGGTCGCCGCGGCGGGCGATGTTAATGTCAACGCCATCGCGCCCGGCATCGCGGCGGC
>DASYOA010000184.1:0-5273 GCA_036008265.1 Opitutaceae bacterium | reverse complement strand
TTGAGTCTTTGACCGGCTCAGAACGTACCTTCGCCATGGCCAACACCAAATCTGCTATCAAAGCCGCCCGCAAAGCCCTGCGCTTCGCTGCACGCAACCGCGCGGTCAAAACCCGTCTCAAGACCCTGCACAAACAATTTGACCAGGCGGTCACCGCGGGTGACGCCGCCAAGGCCAAGACCGTGGGCGTGGCCTACGCCTCCGCGATGGATCGGGCTGTAAAGTCCGGCGTCGTCCACCGCAACGCCGCCAACCACGCCAAAAGCCACGTCGCCAAATACGCGCTGGCCAAGGCCTGAGCCCGCGCCTTTTCCTCCATCGTTACACCCTGGCCTCCGCCGGCTCGCGCCGCGGGGGTTTTTTATTTCGGTCGGGCGTGAATGAGGATTGAGCGGACGCGAACCTTTGCGTTCATTCGCTCACTGTGGTTCCGCCGCCTCTCACCGCCCGCCGCCATTTTATTTCCTGGGATCAGCCGTTGTTGTCGCAGGCGGTTTCCTTTCTGGCCGGCGATTGGAAAGGCGGGGGCCCGCTCGATCTGTCCTCACTGTTTGTGGTTGTGCCGACGCAGCAATCGGGCCGGCGGTTGCGGGAGGCGCTGGCCGAGCACGCCGCGGCCAGGGGCCAGGCGGCCTTCCCACCGCGGATGTTCACACCCGACCGGCTGATCGAACAAGGTCTTGGGCGGGGGGTGGCATCACGGCTTGAGTCGCTGCTGGCGTGGGTGGAAGTTTTCCGTTCCCTCGAGCTTGAGGCCTTTCGCGAAGTGTTTCCCGTCGATCCGCCCGCGCGCAATTTCAGCTGGGCGCTCCGCCTGGCCCAGGAGTTCGCGCGTTTGCAGGCCGTGCTCGCCGAGGGCGGGCTTCGGCTCGCAGACGTGAACAAGAAGGCGGGGGAAATTTTTATTGAAACCGCGCGCTGGCAGCAGCTCGGCGAACTTGAACGGCGGCATGCGGAAAAACTGGCCGCGCTCGATTTGCGCGACGAACAGGCGGCCAAAATCGACGCGGCGGAAAATCCGCCGCCGTTGGCGAACGTGGAAAGGATTATTCTTCTGGCCACGCCCGACCCGCTGCCGTTGGCGCTCGCCGTGCTCGCCGTTCACGCCCGCGCCTTGCCACTCGAAGTCGTCATCTTCGCGTCATCGTCCGAGGCCGATGCATTTGATGGCTGGGGGCGTCCGCTCCCACCGGGATGGGAACATCGTGCGTTGGTGTTGGCTGAGTTTGAGCAGCGCGTGCATCTCTGTGCCGATCCGGCGGCACAGGCAGAACGCATCGTGGCGGCGGCGCGCAGTTACGGCGCGCCTGATGGTTTGCTGGGAGTAGGAGTGGCGGATACTGAGGTGACGCCGCTATTGGAAAATGCGCTCATCCGTGCCGGACTCGCCGCCTATAATCCGGCCGGTCGCCCGCGCCGTGGCGAAGGGCTTTACCACTTGCTGGCGGCACTGGCAGCGCTTGTGCGTGAGCCATCGTTTGATGCCGTCGAAGCTCTCGCCCGTTGTCCTGATTTCCTGACGTTCCTGCAGGTGCGGCACGGGCGCGACTTCTCGGCCGCGCGTTGGCTGGAGGGTCTGGATGAGCTGCGTTTGCGCCACCTGCCCGCCAATCTGGCCATTGCGCGGGCGCAGGCGGTGAAGCTGACGAAATATCCCGGGTTGGTGCCGGCCCTCGCCGTGATCGACGAACTGCACACGGTGCTTGAGACCAATGAGTTTTCCGCCGGTGTGTCCGCCGCCCTGGGGATGGTTTTTGGCAGCCGCCAGCTCGATCGGGTGCGGGAAAACGATGCGCGGCTCGAGGATTCCGCCACGGCCTGGATGGGAATACTGCGCGAATGTGCGGCGGCGGGTGCCCGCTTTCCCGGCCTGGCCAAGAGCGAATGGTGGGATCTGGCGCTGCCGTTGTTCGGCGAGAGCTCGCGCACCGAGGACAAGCCCGCCGGCGCGCTCGAAATGCAGGGCGTGCTCGAGCTGTTGTTTGAAGATGCGCCGCACCTGGCCGTTGCCGGTTTCAACGACGGCTATGTGCCCGACTCCGTCGCGGGCGATCCGTTTCTGCCCGAGTCGATCCGCGAAAAGCTCGGCCTCAAGACGAACACCGCGCGTTTTGCGCGCGATGCCTATGTGTTGCAGGCGCTGGCGGCGTGCCGTCGGCCGGGCGGCCGGATCGACCTGCTGTTTGGAAAAACTTCAGCGGCCGGCGATCCGTTGCGGCCCTCCCGCCTGTTGCTGCGCTGTGCCGATGCCGAGTTGCCGGCGCGCATCGCGTTTCTGTTTCGAGCGCCGGAACAGGCGCAGGCGAATCCATCGTGGACGCGGGCCTGGCGGCTCACGCCGCGCCGGGTAGCCGCACCGGCACAGGTGGCGGTGACCGCGTTGCGGAGATGGCTGGAGTGCCCGTTTCGTTTTTATCTGGGCCAGGCGCTCGGCCTGGCCGCGGTCGACCCGGCAAAAAACGAGCTCGATGCGCGTGATTTTGGCGTACTGTGCCACGCGGCGCTCGAGGCGATGGGCCGCGAGGCCGCCTTGCGCGATTGCACCGATGCCGCGGTGTTGCGCCAGTTTTTGCTGGCTGAATTGGAGCGTCACATGCGTGCGTTCTACGGCGAAACCCTGTCGTTGCCGCTCATCATCCAGCTTGAATCAGCCCGCCAGCGGCTGGCCCGGGCGGCGGAGGTGCAGGCCAGCGAACGTGCGGCCGGCTGGGTGATCGAGCACGTGGAGAAAAAATTCTCCGTCGAAATCGGCGGCCTGCGAGTGAAGGGAAAAATCGACCGCATCGACCGCCACGCGGAAACCGGCGCGGTGCGCGTCCTGGATTACAAGACATCTGATTCGCCCACGTCGGCCTCGCCCCGCGCCACCCATATCCGCGCGCCGCACAAGGATGAGAAGCCGCCGGCCTGGGCGATTTTTGAGTTAAACGGCCGGCCGCACTTGTGGATCGACTTGCAATTGCCGCTTTATCTGCACGCGCTGGCGGCGGAATTTCCCGGCGCGGTGGCGGGCGGTTATTTCAACCTGCCGAAGGCGGTAGGCGGGACGGGCCTTGCGCTCTGGGACGATTACACGCCGGAATTGCACGCGGCGGCGCTGCGCTGTGCGGAGGGCGTGTGCGCGGCGATTCGCGCGGGTGAATTCTGGCCGCCGAATGAACAGGTGCGCGTCGACCACGACGAATTCGCGACCTTGTTTCACCATGGCGTGGCGGCGAGCGTGACGTGGGCGGAGGCGAAGCCATGAGCCGCCCCCGCCATGTGATGATCCTGGCCTCGGCCGGTTCGGGCAAAACCTACGCGCTCACCAACCATTTTGTGAAGTTGCTCGCGGGTGGTGCGCAACCCGAGCGCATCGTTGCGCTCACTTTCACGCGCAAGGCGGCGGGCGAGTTTTTCGACGAGATTTTAAACAAGCTCGCGGGCGCGGCGCGTGACGCCGGTCGCGCGCGCACGCTCGCCAACGAAATCGGGCAGCCGCAGCTCGGGACGGTGGATTTTCTAAGAATGCTGCGCGCGGTGACCGAGGCCATGCACCGGTTGCGGCTGGGCACGCTCGACAGTTTTTTTGCCCGGATCGCACGGGCCTTTCCGTTCGAGCTCGGGCTCACGGGCGAGTTCGAAATTTTGCAGGAGCATGCGGCGAGGTTGGAGCGACAGCGCGTGCTGCAGCGAATGTTCACGCAAACCGGCGAGACGGACGGGGCGCAGAAGGAATTCATCGAGGCGTTCAAGCGCGCGACGTTTGGCGCGGAGGAGAAGCGGCTGGGCAAACTGCTCGATGCCTTTCTCGACCAACACCAGGAGGTTTATCTGGCGGCGCCGGACAAGGAATTTTGGGGCAATGCTGCACGCATCTGGCCCGGAGGCAATCCGTGGCTGGGAGCGAGGATTGACCCCAAACTGGCGATGCGGGCCTTGCGTTCGTGGTTGGGCGGGGCGGAAATCGGCGACAAACAGCGGGAACGCTGGGGCGCGTTTATTTTGGCCCTGGAGCGGTGGGCGCCGGGTGCCACGCCGCCGCGCGAGCTGACCTATGTGCTGGAGAAGGCGCTGGCCGGGTGGCGTGAACTCGTGGCCGGGCGAGCCGGGCTGGAGTTCGACCGCAAAAAGCAGGAACTGGATGGGCCGGCCTGTGCCGCGCTGGCCGATCTCGTGCGGCATGTCGTGGGCGGCGAGCTGGTGCGCCGGCTCGAGACCACCCGCGGCATCTACGACGTATTGCGCGGCTACGAGGCGTTTTATCACGATGCGGTGCGGCGGGCGGGCAAGCTCACGTTTGCCGACGTGCAGCGGCTGCTGACGCCAGGGGGAGGGGTGCGGCCGCTGACGCGCGAGGCGGAGGCAGTGGACCGGCTCTATATCGATTACCGGCTCGATGCGGAGATCGACCACTGGTTGCTCGATGAATTCCAGGATACGAGTTTTGGCCAATGGAGCGTGCTGCGCAATCTCATCGACGAAGCGGTGCAGGATGCGACCGGAGCCCGCAGCTTTTTCTGCGTGGGCGACGTGAAGCAGGCTATCTACACCACCTGGCGGGAGGGCGATCCACGGTTATTTCGAGAAATTTTCAACCACTACAACGCCGCCCGGCCGGGCGCGATTGAGGAGAAGCATCTGGTAAAGTCACGGCGCTCGGGTCCGGCCTTGATTGAGATGATCAATGCCGTCTTTGGCCAGGGCGAGGCGTTGAATAATTTGTTTCCCGGCGCAGCCACCAAAACTTGGAATAACGAGTGGCGCAACCACGTCTCGGCCGTGCCGGAGAGCACGGGACAGGCGGCCTGGCTGCACGCAGCGGATGAGAACGCGCGCTGGACGCTGGTGCTGAGACTGCTCCAGGAGATCCAGCCGCTCGCCCGCAATTTAACCTGCGCCTTGCTGGTGCAGAAAAACCAGACGGCGGCGGAGCTCGCGGATTTTTTGCGGCGCGAGGGCGGCCTGCCGGCGGTGGCAGAATCCGATCTGCACGTGGGCATCGACAATCCGCTCGGCGCCGCGCTGCTCGCACTGCTCCAGGCTGCGGCTCACCCGGGCGACACGCTGGCCTGGGAGCATTTGCGGATGACGCCGCTTGGCGCGCTGCTCACCGAGGAGAAACTCGATGGGCCCGAAGCCTTGACCGGGCGCGTGCTGGGCCAGGTTCAGGCGGAGGGTTTCGAGCGCACCATTGAGGCGTGGTTGAGAAAATTGGAGCCGCGGCTGGCGCCGGATGCGGCGTTTAGCCACCAGCGCGCGCGCCAATTTGCCGCCGCGGCGGGAACGTTTGA
>DASYOA010000183.1:0-5019 GCA_036008265.1 Opitutaceae bacterium | reverse complement strand
AAATCTCCACCGCACAACCGGGCCAGGGAAAAAGGCCGTTGATGCGCGCGGCCAGCACCGCCGCGGGCGCGGCAAAATCGAGGACGCCATCTTCCTTCGTCAGGCGCCGGCAGTAAGTCGCCTGCGCTTCGTCCTGCGGAGTGAAGGCAACATTTCCATCGTGCAGGTTCGGCAGAACACGCGCCACCAGCGGCCAGCAGGCCGCGGCCAGCTTTGCTTCGATATCGGCCGCCGTGTCGCGCGCATGGATGGACACGCGCTCGGCATCGGCGATGGGCCCGGCGTCGAGTTTTCGGATGATGCGCATCAACGTGACGCCGGTCTCGCGCTCGCCGCAGGCGATGGCCGTCTGGATCGGCGAGGCTCCGCGGTATTTTGGCAGCAGCGAAGTGTGCAGGTTCAGCAGGCCGAGCCGCGGCGTCGCGATAAAATCGTCGCGCAGCAAATGCCCGTAAGCCATGACCAGCCCGACATCGGCCTTGAGCTCCGCGAGCTGGGTGCGGGCAGCTTCGTCGGGTTTCTCCGGCTGGAAAACCGGCAGGTTCCGTGCGAGAGCCCAGCGTTTGATCGCGTTGGGCTCGGTTTTTTGCCCGCGGCCCGCCGGACGGTCGGGTTGGGTGAAAACCGCCGCCACCTGCGCAAGCGAGCTTCCCTCGCCCGCCAGCTGCTCGAGCAGCGGCAGCGCGATGGCATCGGAACCAAAAAAAACGAGGCGGAGGGGAGTCATTACCGGAAAAGTATCAGGTGTCAGGTTTCAAGTTTCAAGAATGAGTGCATATGCACGCACTTGTTACTTGTCACTTGCCCGCACCAATCCGGGGTAAAAAAGCTGCCTTACCATAGGGTTGAAATGACCGATGCATCCGTGATCCTGGCATCCTTGGTGATGAGCGGCAATCGATGGACTTTCGCGGTGGCCGCGATGATCCGGTCGAACTGATCGCCATGCGGCAAAGCCAAGGCCGGGGCCGCAATGGCAATGTCCAGGGTGATCGGGAGCACGGTCACGTAGTTGAGCAGGTTGCCCAGGACGGTCGCCGGCGAGCCTTTGAACGAGATGCGCCCTGCATGCAGCAGAAGACCGATTTCTTGCAGGGTCACGTCGGCAATGGCCAGCTGCTCGTAAGGAGTGGTCACGATCGCTCGTGTCGCCTTGGCACTCAACCGATCCTCGTCGGTGGCCGCCCAAAGGAAGGCGTGCGTGTCGAGCAGGTATTTGAGGCGCGGTCTCACAACGACGGCTTCCAGCTATCGTTCGACAGGGTTGGTTTGGTCAGGTCGTCGTGAAAGGCGATTTTTCCCTTCGCCGCCCCGAGCAGGGACTTTCTTGGGGTGGCAGCCGTGAAGAGAAAACATCCCGCCTTATCCTGGACGCGAACCGTCTCCCCCTTGCGCGCCTTCGCCTTGAACGCGGTGAAGTCCCGAAGGAAATTGCGGGTGTTCGTTTCCATGGACCGAGCCTGTATGACATTATGTTATTTGTCAAACAATGCGGAAAGCCCGGTAGTTGGTAGTTGGTAAAACGCCCCTTGCGTCTATTCGCGTCCGTTCGGGTTCAATCCATGAATCCAACTTAGACTATTCGCGGCGCGCCCGGCGGTCGCGCCCCTACCTTTAGCCCAGTATTTATTCGCGTCTAGCCGCGTTCATTCGCGGTTAAAATTCGTCTGGCGGCTCCTGGTAGGTCTTCTTGTTGCCGGTTCGTTCCGCGGCGGTGGTTCGCGGCTTGCCCACGAGGTCGAAGTGTACCGGGCAGCCTGCGAGATCAAACTCCTCGACCAGCCCGGCTTCAAGGTAGCGACGGTAACTCTCGGTCAGCTTTTCCTCGCGGTTGCAAAACAGCTTGATGCGGAACGGGCGGTTGCCCGTCTGCACCGCGTAATAAATGCGGAAGCGCCGGCCCGCGATTGTCGGCGGCGGCGTGCGCTCGGCCAGGCGGATAAGCGCATCGTTAAGGCGGCCGGTGGGAAGTTTCTTGTCGAGCGTGCGATGGAGCTTCACCGCCGAGTTGAGCATGCGGTCGATTTCGTAGCCGCTCATCGCGGAGACGAAAACAACGGGCGCGCCCGGCGTGAAAAACAGCCGATTGAACAGCTCCTTCTCATATTTCTTCCGGTAGTCGCGCTCGCTGTCGTAGCCCTGGATGCCTTCGGGCTTCTTGAAGGCGTCATGTACGAGGTCCCATTTATTGACGACGATGACGACGGGTTTGCGTTCCTTGATCGATTCGCCGGCGATGGCCTTGTCCTGCTGCGTGACGCCTTCGAGCGCATCGAGCACGAGGAAAACCACGTCGGTGCGCTGGATGGCGTCGAGCGAGCGCAGCCGCGAAAAATATTCGACCGGCGACGCCACCTTGGTCGAGGCCTTGATCCCAGCGGTGTCGATCAGGCGGAACGGGTAATATTCTCCGTCGCGGCCCTTGAACTTGAACGGCACTTCGACCGCATCGCGCGTGGTGCCGGGGATCGCGCTCACGATGAGCCGGTCGCTTTTCAACAGGTTGTTGCCGAGCGAGGATTTGCCGACATTGGGCCGGCCGATGAAACAGATGCAGAGCGGGTCCGTGGAGGTTTTCGAGGCGGATGTTTCATCCGCGGTCGGCGGCCCGAGTTTTTCCAGGATGGCGTCGCGCACAAACGACTCGCCGCGCCCGTGCTCGGCGGAGACGGAGATCGGCGCGCCCAAGCCGAAGCGAAAGACGGCCGACATATCGACTTTCTCCTCGTCGAAGTCGGCCTTGTTGACGACGACCTGAACTTTTTTTCCGCCGCGGCGAAGCCGGGCGGCAATGCGCTCGTCGAGCTCGGTGATGCCCTCGAGCCCGTCGATGATAAAAAGAATCAGCGAGGCCGACGCGATGGCGAACTCGACCTGCTGCTCCGACGCGGCGATGAGCTGTGCCGGGGTGTCGCCGCCCTTCAAGCCGAGGCCGCCAGTGTCGAGCAGCGTGTAGGCGCCGTCCTCGATGTCGGTGGAAATGACGTCGCGCGTGATGCCCGGCTGGTCATGCACGATGGCAATGCGTTTCCGGGCCAGCCGGTTGAAAAGGCGGCTTTTACCGACGTTGGGCCGGCCGACGATGGCGACGATGCGAGACATTTGGAAAGGCTGAAGGGCTGAAGAGCTGAAAAACTGAAGGTCGAGGACTAAAAGACTTAATAGGGAAAGGCTGATCGTTTAGCGGTAAAAAACGTCAGCCCTTCAGTCTTTCAGTTTTTCAGCCTTTCGCGCGGAGCGCTTTGCACGAATCGCTCGATCCGATCGCAGGCTTCGACGATCTGCTCGTAGCTGGTGGCGAAGCTCGCGCGCACGAAGCCGCGGCCGTTTTCACCAAAGGCCGAGCCGGGCACGACCGCCACGCGCTCCTTCTCGAGCAGGCCGTAGGCAAAATCGCGCTCGCTCAATCCCGTCGCCGCCACGCTGGGAAACGCATAGAACGCACCGCCGGGCGAGTGGCACTTCAGCCCCGCCTCATTGAAACGGCGCACGATGAGATCGCGGCGGCGGTGGTACTGTTCGCGCATCTGCGCGACGCTCTCCGCGCCGTGTTGCAATGCCTCGATGGCCGCTTCCTGCGAAAGGATCGGCGCACAGAGCATCGAATATTGGTGCACCTTCATCATCGCCTCGATGAGCTCGGCCGGGCCGCACGCATAGCCAATGCGAAATCCGGTCATCGCAAAGGCCTTGGAAAATCCGTGCAGGAAAATCGTGCGCTCCTTCATCCCCGGCAGCGAGGCGATGCTCGTGTGCACGTCGTCATAAACCAGCTCCGAGTAAATCTCGTCGCTCAGGACAATGAGGTCTTTTTCCACGGCGAACTTCGCGATTTTCTCGAGCCGCGCGCGGTCGCAGACGCCGCCGGTGGGATTGCACGGCAGGTTCATCATGAGAACCTTGCAGCCCGGCGACCACGCGCGGGCGATGTCCTCGGCATTAAGCGCAAAGCCGTCCTCCGCCCGCGTCGGCACCGGCACGGCGATGCCGTGCGTAAGCGTCACGCTCGGGTGATACGACACATAGCAGGGCTGGTGAAACAGCACCTTCTCGCCGGGATTGATCAACGCGCGCAGGGCAAGGTCGATCGCCTCGCTCACGCCGACCGCCACGAGGACCTGGTCCTCTGGCCGGTAGCCGACGCCGTAGTGCTTTTCAACATACGTGCTGATGGCGCGGCGCAGCTCGATCAGGCCGAGGTTCGACGTGTAGTGGGTCTTGCCCTTTTCCAGCGCGTAGATCGCGGCTTCGCGGATGTGCCAGGGCGTGTCGAAGTCCGGCTCGCCGATGCCGAGCGAGATGACGTCCTTCATCTTCGAGACGATTTCAAAAAAATCGCGGATGCCCGACTTGGGCAGGTCGACGACGTGGCGGGCAATAAAGCGTTTGGTGTCCATGGCGGGGGCGCGGAAACGAAAACCGGCGCGGGTGTTTTCCGCTTTCCCGATTTTCCGGTTTCCGCCTTTGGTTTACGGCGTGACGTTCAGCCGGCCGTTTTCCTCCACCGGCACGTCGATGAGGAAACCGCCTTCCTTGTAGGAGCGCAGCATGAAGTGCGTGCTCGTCGAAAGCACGCCGCCGAGCGTGGAAAGTTTTTCCGACACGAAGGCCGCGACTTTTTGCAGGCTCGGCCCCGTCACAAAAATCAGCAGGTCGTAGGCGCCCGACATCAGGTAGCATGACTCGACCTCGTCGAACCGGCCGATGCGATCGGCCAGGCGGTTGAATCCGCCCCCGCGCTCCGGCGTCAGCTTGACCTCGATGACGGCGCGCACGGCGACGGCGGCGGTGGCCTCCCGCGAAAGATCGAGCACCGGGCGCCAGCCGAGGAAGATTTTGTCTTTCTTCAACTGCTCCAGATGCTGGTTAACCTGGGATTCGGACAAGCCCGCGACCTGCGCCATTTGCGCGGTCGTGAGGCTCCCGCCTTCGATCAACAGCTTGAGAACAGGGTTCATAGAGACGGTCAGGGTCGCAGAAAACCCCGCAGGTAATCCACACTTATTTTTGACCAGAGAT
>DASYOA010000182.1:0-1599 GCA_036008265.1 Opitutaceae bacterium | reverse complement strand
GTCCTTTTCACGCCACTCGTGGACGGGGCTCGAGAGTGAAATCGACCGGCTGCTTGAAACTGCGCTCACTGGCTTCACCGGGGTCCCGGCGGCGCGCCAGTTCCCGGTCGGTCTCCATGAGGACAAAGACCATACCTATGTCCGCGCCGAACTTCCCGGGGTGAAGCGAGAAGACATCAACGTCGAGCTGGCCGAGGGCTATCTCACCATCACCGCGGCGCGCAAAACACCGGCCGCCGATGGCAAAGGCGAAGAGACGTTCTCTCTCAGCCGTTCCGTCAGCGTGCCCGAGGCGGTGCAAACCGACAAGGTGGCCGCCGCCTACGAAAACGGCGTCCTCACCGTTACGCTGCCGAAGGCGGAAGCCATCAAGCCGCGAAAAATTGCGGTGAGCTGATTAACCACCCGCCGTCGCCAAGGCTTCCCCCTTCGCTGAAGCTTCGGCGGACGAGATGGCGGGCAAGCTTCGGGCACGAAGTTCGCGAAGGCCGGACACCGAAAAAGGGTCCGGCCTTTTTTATAGGCAGTGCGCCTTTAAATTCCTTTTGTCATTCCGAGCGACGAGAGGAATCCCAGGGTTTTTTGTAACGTATTATATTACAAACGAACGAACTCACCGGTCTTGGTTTGTAACGTAATATGTTACAAATGAGATTCCTCGCTCGGCTCGGAATGACAGCATGGCTTTTCTAAGCACGGCAAAAAAAGGCGGCCCGGATGGGCCGCCTTTTTGGCAAAGAGCGATTCGTGTGCTCAGATTTCGTAGGAGCCCAGGAGCTTGTCCACGCGGACTTTCTCCAGGTGGCCGAAACTCGGCAGGCCGGCGTCGTAGGGCACGGCAACTTCACCGACGATGAGCGGCTGCGCGTAGCGGAGGAACTGGAAGTTCATGCTGGTGCCGTCCTCGTTGATCCATTCGCGCGGCAGTTTCTTGGTGCCGTTGGCGATTTCGCTGAGCGGGGAGAGACCGGTCTCGCAGGTGTAGTGGTCGGTTTCGCCGCGCACGAGCGTGACCATCTTGTCGGTTTCGCCGCTGACGGCGGCACGCACGGCGGCCTGGCCGGCGAGAAAGGCCTCATCATTGTCGGTCTTCGAGGAGCAATGCGCGGCGGCGCGCTGGGCGATGCCGAGCTTGGCCACGCGGGCCTTGATGCCGGGCAGGTTGGTCTCGACGAGTTCGCAAAGGTATTCACCGACACCGCCGAGCTGGGCGTGGCCGAAAGCATCGGTGGCGCCATCGGCGTTGACGTAGTTGCCGTCGGCATCGACGAGGCCTTCGCCGACGACCACGAGGCAGAATTTCTCGCGCGCGAGGATGCGTTTCACGTCGGCCGCGAACTTCTCCGGGCTGAAGGGGACTTCGGGCAGGAGAATGATGTGCGGCGGATCGTGCGGGTGGTCGCGGCGCTTGGCAAGCGAGGCGCCGGCGGCGATCCAGCCGGCGCTGCGGCCCATGACTTCGAGGATGGAAACAAGGTCGTGCTGGCCCATGGCCTCGTTGTCGGCGGCGATTTCGCGCACGGTGGCGGAGACGTATTTGATGACGCTGCCGTAGCCGGGGCAGTGGTCGGTGCCGACGAGGTCGTTGTCGATGGTCTT
>DASYOA010000181.1:0-7978 GCA_036008265.1 Opitutaceae bacterium | reverse complement strand
GTCGCCTCGTTCGTGTTTGGCATTCTCATCATCCTGGTGGCCTATGGTTTTTCAAAATCCCAGCTGGGCATATTTGATATCATGAACCAGTTCAGCTCCATGGTGGCATTGCCGTTCGTTCTGCCGCTGATCTGGTGCATCGTCATCAAGCGGACACCATCCTGGGCCGGCTGGAGCACAGTGTGCGTCGGATTCCTGGCTTCGATCCTCTTTTACAACTATGTGGATCCGGCGATGTTCCCGAAGCTGGTCGGACTCCACTCCTCCGTTAGTCCCGATCAAATGGCTTCCCGGTTGTCACTGATGGCCCGATTGGTCGGGCTCCATTCCCCGATCCAGCCGAACGAAATTGCGAACTACACGCTGTTTGGCAGCACGCTGGTGAATATTCTCGTGGGCTCGGTTTGGTTTCTGGGCACGTCGCTGTTCGCCCGGTTCAATCCGCCGGAATACAACAAGCAGGAAGAGGAGTTTTTCGAGCAGCTGCACACGCCGGTCGTCTCCGATCCCGCGCAAGCCAAGCTGATGGACATGGCGCAATTGCAGACCCTGTCCAAGTTATGCCTTCCCTACGGCGGCTTCATCATGCTGCTCGCGGCGATTCCCAATCCGTTGGGCGGACGGCTATGTTTCGTTTTCTCCGGGGGCATGATCGTTGGCATCGGGCTGCTCCTGCGCTGGAAGGCCAGTCGGCTGGCGCTGTTGTACAAACCGATGGGGACTGCGCCATCAGGGCAGAATGTGGCGGCGGGCAAATAATTTTGAGGCACAACTAAACATGAATGCGAAATTCCTGCCGGGCCGGCTGCTTTCACTTGGTTTTTCGCTCGTGCTCTGTCTCTCGACTGCGACCGTGCGCGCGCAATCGCCTGTCGCTTTGCAGGTGGACATCGCTCATCCCGGGCGGGCCGTGCCTCCCGATTTCTGCGGGTTGAGCTACGAGATCAAAGATATTCTCCCGAACGATACCACGAGAAAATACTATTTCCGCCCGGACAATGGGCCGCTGATCAACACCTTCAAGACGCTGGGCGTAAAACATCTGCGCGTCGGCGGAAACACAGCGGAAAGACCGTCGGTGGCCATCCCCGGTACGCCCGACATCGACCGCCTTTTTGGCTTTGCCAAGGCCGCCGATGTCAAGGTGCTCTACACCTTGCGGCTGGAGGGCAACACCACGGCCGCCGCCGCCGGAGTCGCGAAGTATGTCATGGACCATTACCGCGATCGCGTTTCCTGTTTCACGGTTGGAAACGAGCCGGACAAACCCTGGGAGTATCCCGAGTACCTCGAGAAATGGAAAACGTTCACCGCCGCCATCCTGTCGCCGGATTTTGCGCCGGACGCAAGATTCTGCGGGCCGTGCGCCCGGCACCAAACCGTGGAGTTCGCCCGATTTTTCGCCAACGACATGGGCGGTTGGGATCACCTGGCTTATGTGGCCCAGCATTATTATCCGCGCGGGGACGGTGATAAAATCACTGATCCCGCCGAGGAGCGCCGGCTGCTCTTGTCGCCCGATCTCTACCAGGCCTATCAAAAACTCTACGACGCCTTTGTGCCCGCCGCAAAAGCCAAGGGAACCGGTTATCGCCTGGAAGAAACCAACAGCTATGGCCGCGGCGGCGCGGTTGGCGTGAGCGATACTTTCACGGCGTCATTGTGGAGCGTGGATTACCTGTATTGGTGGGCATCGCACGATGCGCTGGGGATCAATTTTCATAGCGCCCAAAAAAAAGAGCCGCGAGGCGTGCCCGGCCCGAACAAACCAAATGTCTACACCCCTTTGACGGCAGTGCCGGATGGCATCCAGGTTTTGCCGGTGGGCTATGGCATGAAGCTGTTCGACCTGGGAAGCCGGGGCCGACTGGTGCCGGTTAATGTCGCCTCCAATCCGGACCACCTGAACCTTGCCGTTTACGGCACGCTCGCTTCCGACCAGGCGCTCTTTATTACGGTCCTGAACAAGGAGTTTGGCGCCAAGGGACGCCCGGCCAAGCTGGTCATCAATTCCGGCCGACCCGGGGCCCAGGGCAAAATTATCTTCATGTCCGCCCCGGCCGGCGACATTACGGCGGTCGAAGGCATCACGATCGGAGGAGCGGGGATCAAGGAAGACGGAAGTTGGAAGGGAAAGTGGTCGGACTTGCCGGCCGCTTCGGCCGAGGGCTCCGTGACCGTGGTCGTGCCGGCGGCATCCGCGGCGGTGATCGAGCTGCCAGGACATGCCGAAAAATGAACACGAAGTTCATGCCGGCCCGGCTGCTCCTATCCCTTGGTGTCGCACTCGCACTCTTTTGCCCGACCGCAACCCTGCGCGCGCAATCGCCCGTCGCCTTGCAGGTGGACATCGCCCATCCCGGTCGGGTCATGCCCACCGATTTCTGCGGGTTGAGCTACGAGATCAAGTTGGTCCTCCCCAACGCCACCACCGGGAAACATTATTTCAGCCCGGGCAACGAAGCGCTGATCAGCACCTTCAAAACGCTGGGCGTAAAACATCTGCGCGTCGGCGGCAACACGGCGGAAAGAGCGACGATTCCCATCCCCGACACGCCCGACATCGACAGCCTTTTCGGCTTTGCCAAGGCCGCCGACGTCAAAGTGATCTACACCGTGCGGATGGAGGGCAACAGTTCCGCGGCCGCCGCCAGCGTCGCGAAGTATGTCATGGACCATTACCGGGACCGCGTTTCCTGTCTCACGGTTGGAAACGAGCCGGACAAACCCTGGAAATATCCCGCATATCTTGAGGAATGGAAAAAATTCACCGCCGTCATCCTGTCGCCGGATTGCGCGCCGGATGCGAAATTCTGCGGGCCGAGCGCCCGGCAGCAGGGCGTGGAGTTTGCCAAACTTTTTGCCAACGACATGGGTGGCTGGGACCACCTGGCTTTCCTGACCCAGCATTTTTATGCGCGCGGGGACGGCGACATCATGACTGATCCGGTCCAGGCGCGTGAGCTTCTCCTGTCACCAGATTTGTACCAGGTCTACCAGAAGTTTTATGACACTTTCGTGCCCGCCGTGAAGGCCAAGGGAACCGCTTATCGCCTGGAGGAGGCGAACAGCTATGCCAAAGGCGGTGCCGTCGGCGCGAGCGATACCTTCACCACATCGTTGTGGAGCGTGGATTATTTGTATTGGTGGGCATGGCACGATGCGCTGGGGATAAATTTTCATACCGGCCAAAAAGTGAAGCGAGGGCTGTCTGGGCCGGACAAACCGAATGTCTATACCGCATTGACGTCAGTGCCGGATGGCATCGACGTTTTGCCGTTGGGCTACGGAATGAAGTTGTTCAATCTCGGCAGCCAGGGCCGCCTGGTGCCGGTCAATGTTGCTTCGAATCCGGACCACCTGAACCTCGCCGTTTACGGCACTTTCGCCGCCGGCCAGACGCTGCATCTGACGATTCTAAACAAGGAGTATGGCGTCACGGGACGCCCGGCAAAACTGGTCATTAATACCGGCCTGCCCGGGGCCCGCGGAAAAATCATTTTCATGTCCGCCCCGGGCGGCGATATCACGATGGTCGAAGGCATCACCATCGGGGGAGAGGAGATCAAGCCGGACGGGAGTTGGAATGGCAAATGGTTGGATTTGCCGGCCGCTTCCGCCGATGGTTCCGTGACCGTGGTCGTGCCGGCGGCATCTGCCGCCGTGATCGAGATGCAGGGAAAGTGAACGGCCTGACAATGGGCTCGGAACTTTAGCCGGGGTCGCTGACCCCGACCTGTCCGCCGTAGCCTTGGCGAAGGCGGGCTCCGGCCTCAGCGAGGCCGGCTACATTTTATTTATAAAGCCAGTAGCGCCGGCTGATATCCTGGTAGACTTTGTCGCGTGCACGCCAGTCGGCGAGAAAGGCCTCGACGTCGACCGTCGCGCCGTCGCGCCGCAGCGCCTCGAAGAACACCGTCGAACCCATGTGCTCCAGGAAAAGCTCGGCTTGTGCTTTGCTGGCGGTGGCAAACGGGTTCCTTGGCTCCAGCTGGCAGGCCAGCTTCATCATGTAGAAGCTCAATTCGGTCGGCTGCCACGCGTCCCAGTCGGTGACCTCGGCATAAACGCCGGTGATGGTCTGGCCGTTCTTCGCCGGCACGCTGACGAGGCTGAATTTCATGCCCGGCAGATGGAGCGCGTTCAAATCGTGCTCGAGCACATCGCCCTTGATCGCGTGGTGCGCGATGCCCCGGAACGGATATTCGCTGCCGATGCCGCTCGTGAAATCGCCCAGGGACGTGCCCAGCCCGACCGTCGCGTAGCCCACGCACGCGGCGAAATCCGGGATGAAAGGCGAAGTCGGCACGAACTTCAGTCCTGTCTCCGGCCAGCGCATCTCGCGCCGCCAGCCGCGCATCGGGACAATCGTGAGTTTGCCGCGCATGCGTACCGCGTCGGTCACATCGAGCACGCCGGGCACCTCCTTGGCCATGAGCGCCAGTTCGCCGATGGTCAGCCCGTGAACGTAAGGCACACCGAACTCGCCCACGTAGCTCTTCCACTGTTTGTCGAGCGGCGGGCCGCCCACCTTCAATCCGCCGAGCGGGTTGGGCCGGTCGAGCACCACCACCTCCACGCCGTTTTCAAAACACGCCTCCATCGCCACTTTCATCGCGCTCACGAACGTGTAGCTGCGGCTGCCGATGTCCTGCAGGTCGATCACCAGGGCATCGAGGCCTTTGAGCTGCGCCTTGGTCGGTTTGTGCGTGGCGCCAGTGTAGAGGGAAAACACCATCAGCCCGGTGCGTGGATCGAGATGATCGGGATATTTCTTGTCGGCGGGCAGCTCGCCGTAGATGTCATGCTCGACGCCGAAGAGCGCGACGAGTTTCACGTTCGGCGCGCGGCGCAGCACATCGATGGTGCTCACGCCGAAGCGGTTCACGCCGGCGGGGTGGGTGAGCAGGCCGACGCGCTTGCCGGCGAGGGGGGCGAAGTTTTCCGCCGCGAGCACGTCGATGCCAAGCATGACGGGAAAAACCGGCTCGACCCGCGGCGCCGCGGCCGCTGGCGGTGCTGGCGGCTTTGGGACCGCGGCGGGCGGCGGGGTTTCAGCCGGGCGGTCCGACGCGCAGCTGAAGCCACCGAGCAGTGCGAATGAGAATGCCAGCACTTGGGGCCAACGGAAGGCGCGGGAGAAAGCGGTCATCGATCTTCCCACTTTGCTGCGCGCCATCCCCTCGTCGAGCCGGAATAATCCGAAAGCGCGAGGATCGCGCAAATCACAAACGCCAAAAACTAGAAAATAAAGGATCCAGCTCCGGAGCGACCGTGGAAAGTGTAACCCAATAGGTTACACTTGAGACAATGTTAGAGGAAGAATGTCGAATGATCAGTGCCCATGTTCAATTTATGGCTTCATGGTTTCTGAATTAATTTAAACGTACTTTGCAGTGCCTCAACAAGGGAGCCACAAATCCAATGTTCGAACGCCAAAAAATTTGGACTTTTTTTGGGATTTGTGAGTTTGGTCTTTGGAATTTCCAGCGCCGCAAGGCGCGGGTTCACTTCGTCGCGACCGAGATCTTCGACGTCACACCGCGCACGCCGTCGGTGTCGAGGGCAAGGACCACCGCCTTGCCGATGAGCTCGGGTGAGGCGACGGTGCCGCCCAGCGCAACCTGGCCATCCTGCGAGTCGACACTGATGTCGATGGCGCTGAGATCGTGGTCGAGGACGTATTTAGCCTTGATGACGGTGACGATGCGGGCGTCGCTGATTTCTCCACCCACGGCCTGGGCCTTGGTGCGTACGACCTGGCCGGTTTTAGCGAGGTCGCCTTTGATATCGTCAGGCGTGAGGTGCCATTCGGTGAGCTTTTCATCGATCGCGTCTTTTACGTCACTGGCGGTGTCCTTGGCCTTGTCGGCGAGCGACGGATCGGCCGGCGAGGATTGCCCGGCGGACTGGCTCGCGGTTGTAGCTTCGCGCTGGTTGTAGAGGTTGAGCGCAAAGGCACCGAGAATGCCGCCGAGGAGCAAAAAAATAAGGGCTGTTTTCATGCGTTGATTGGGTTTGTGGAGCGATGGACAGCGCGTGGCGTGGATGGTTCGGCGGATTTTTGCTGGAGGAACTGCGATGGCTCGTATTGGATGGGCCAATGCCTGCTCAAACCACTCTTGTCACTGGTGCGTCGCGCGGCATCGGCCGCGGCATTGCGGTGGAGCTCGCCCGGGCCGGCTGTCGCGTGGCGATCAATTACGCCGGCAACGCCGAAGCTGCGGCCGAGTCGCTGCGGCTGGTGCGCGCGGCGGGCGGCGATGGGTTCACCGTGCAGGGCGACCTGGCGGTGGCGGCCGACCGCGCACGCCTGGTGGCGGAGACCGTGGCCAAATTCGGCCGCATCGACCTGCTCGTCAACAACGCTGGCGTCGCGCCGCACGTGCGCGCGGATTTGCTCGAGGCCGGCGAGGAAAGTTTCGACCGGCTCTACGCCATTAACTTAAAAGGGCCGTATTTCCTGACGCAGCTCGTCGCCAAGCAGATGTTGCAACAGGAGCGCGACGCCGAGGGGTTCCGCGGGCGCATCGTGAGCATCTCGTCGATTTCGGCTTACACCGCGTCGGTCACCCGCGGCGATTATTGCATCGTGAAAGCCGGGCTGGCGATGATGACGAAACTTTTTGCCGACCGCCTCGCGCCGGACGGCATCAACGTTTACGAAATCCGCCCCGGCGTGATCGCCACCGACATGACCGGCGGGGCGAAGGAAAAATACGACAAACTCATCCTCGAGCAGGGCCTCACGCCCATCCGCCGCTGGGGCCAGCCCGAGGACGTTGGCCGTGCGGTGCGCGCCATCGCGGAAGACCGGTTTCCGTTTTCAACCGGCGCGGTCTTCGATGTGGACGGTGGATTCCACCTCCATCGCCTGTGATCCTCGCGCTCGGCCAAGCTGGCTTCGAAGACCTGCTCGCGCTCGAACTCGAGGGCGCGGCGCCGCTGCGCGACGAACCTGCGCCGCCAAGCGGCGAACATTCAACATTCAACATTCAACATTCAACGTCCAAGTCGGAAGAAGACTCGATGCAGAAAAAGCAAGAGCGGGTGGAGCGCGGCGTCCCCGACGCGCTTGGAACCTGTTCCACGGAAAAAACGCAGGAATCCATGGAGCGCGGGCCGGGGTGGGTTCTTGCGGCGCCGCTTCGCGGCGAACACTCAACACTCAACATTCAACATTCAACGTCCAAGTCGGAGGCGGATTCCATGCGGAACAAGCAAGAACAGGTGGAGCGCGTTGACCTCAACGCGCTCGACCTCGCTTTTCCACACGCTGTTTTGCGCGAGCCGGTGGAGGTGCGCGGCGAGTCGGTCAACGCACTCGCACAGCAGATTGCCGATTTTTTCATGAAAAGCCTGCGCGATGAGCGGGTGGAGTCCGCCTGGCCGTGCGTGTTTGCCTGTCCGGCGGAGATCGTCGGCCTTGGGCGGCGGATCAGCGGCGTGGAGAAAGCCTTTCACGAAACGCTGAAGAAAAGACTTTCGCGCGTGGCGAGGCTCGCCGTGGCCGGAACTTCGCGCGGCGTGGGGCCGGCGCGCGGGCTGTTCGTATTTTTTTCCGATTTCGGCCGAGCCTTTGTCGCACGCGAGGCGTGGCTGGGCGGACAACGGCGCATGGCCGATGACGAGGCCGCGCCGTCGCGTTCATTTCTGAAAGTCGAGGAAGCCTATGGCGTGCTTGGACGCGAACCGCAGCCGGACGAGACGGTGTGCGATCTCGGCGCGGCGCCGGGTGGCTGGAGTTACAGCGCGGCCCAGCGCGGCGCGCGGGTCGTCGCGGTGGACAACGGCCCGCTCAAGGGCGGCGCGCTCGGTCATCGGCAAATCGAGCACCGGTGCGAGGACGCGTTTAAATTCAAGCCACTTGAAGGCGAAGTATTCGACTGGCTGTTTTGCGATCTCCTCGAGGAGCCGCATCAGGTGCTGAACCATATTGTCGAGCCGTGGCTGGCGGGGCGCTGGTGCCGGCGCTTCG
>DASYOA010000180.1:0-3585 GCA_036008265.1 Opitutaceae bacterium | reverse complement strand
ATTGGGTAAGCTCTCTTCCAGCCAAAGGATCGCCTGCAAGCCGGCTCCTACTGTCGTATCTCCAATGATTTGCGGAGTAGGGTAAAACCCCTAGTCGTTTCATAGGTCTTGCTGGCTGGCGCGACGACTGCTAACTCGGGCGTGTGCCGCGTGAATCCCCCAAGCCTGTTTGTTGCGCAGCGATTCGCGCGGTGGGTTGGATCATGGTTGTGACGGCGGTTTTGGTTTTTGGGGCCAGAGCGAGTGGGCAGAGTGTTGATTTAACACCCGCTGAGCGGGCGTGGCTTTCGGCTCATCCGCATATCCGCGTGGGTTGCACTCCGGATTGGCTGCCGTTCAGTTCCGTTGACGCCGACGGCAAGCTCAGCGGCATCGACATTGATGTGATGGCGTTGCTTTCGCGCCGACTGGGCGTCGATTTCGAAATATCCACCGCCCCAACCTGGAGCGATGTCTATGCCAAGGCGCTGGCGCGGGACGTCGACATGCTTGCGGGCACGGCGCGCACGCCAGAGCGCGAGCCGTATTTTCTTTTTACCGAGCCCTATGAATCCTTTCCGGTGGTGATCGTTGAACGCGTGGACACACCGTTTTTGTCGTCCGTGCAGGATCTGGTCGGACGGAACGTGGCCGCGGCGCGCGACTATGCCCCCACGCTCGATTTGCAGCGCAATTATCCCGGCGTCCATCTCGTGTTCACCGATACGGTGGATGAATCGATGGAGCTCGTGGCGCGCGGCAAGGCCGACGCGGTGATCACCAATCTCGCCAATGCCAGCTTTATCATCAAGACGCACGGCCTGACCGACCTCAAGATCGTCGGCACGATGCCGCGCGACTTCGAATTGCGCTACGCCGTGCGGTTGGACTGGCCTGAACTCGCCGGGATTCTCGACAAAGGCATCGCCTCGATCACGCTGGCTGACTTGCAGTCGATCAACGACCGTTGGATTCGCGTCGACTATGTAAATGGCATTCGTTGGGACGTCATCTGGAAGACCGCCGCGGCCATCCTGTTGGGTGCGGCGATTGCCATTGCGCTCATCATGATGCGCTCGCGCCGCCTGGCCTACGAACTGGCCCAGCGCCTGCGCCTGCAGGACGAGCTGGGAGATTCGCGCGACCGCCTCGCCCAGCTCAATGAGGAGAAGGCGGAGCTTCTCCGCATGGCTGCGCACGACCTGCGCGGCCCGCTCACGGGGGTTTTGCTGAATTTGGATCTTGCGCAGCAGGGCGGCCTCAAGGCTGAAGACGCGCTTCCGCGAATCCGCAATCACGTTGAACAGATGCTCATGCTCATGACCGATCTGCTCGACAGCGAGGCGCTCGATGAGGGCCGGCGCAAACTCAGCCTCACGACGGTCAACGCTACCGCGATGATTCACGAAGTGCTGGCCCCGTTGTCGGCGGTGGCTGAGCGCAAGAAAATCCGTTTCGATGCGAGCGGTGTAGGCAGGGTTTCTCCGGTGCTGGCCGATGCGGGCGCCTTGCGGCAGATTATCGAAAACCTTGTCTCCAACGCGTTGAAATTCTCCTCGCCGGGCCGCACGGTGTGGATCGTGTTGACCGAGTGGAACAAGCATGTGCGCCTCGAGGTGCGCGACGAAGGACCCGGCGTGCAGACCGACGAAGTGGAGCGGATTTTTGCCAAATATGTCCGCGGCAGCGCCAGGCCGACCGCCGGGGAGAAATCGACCGGTCTCGGCCTCTCGATTGTGCGGCAGCTCATCACGGCGATGAACGGCCGCGCCTGGTGCGAGAGCACCCCGGGCAAAGGGGCCACCTTTATTGTCATACTGCCGACGGCCACGCGTCCGATGAAGGCTGCGCTGGGCGACGATTCCATCGAGGGCTACGGCTCGGCGATTTGATTTTTGTCGCGGATCACGCGGATAAGCCGAATCGCGCAGGTCGGGCGCGTTATCTTCGTGCCAGATAAATTTGTGGGCGGGGTGGGGACACCCCGCCCACACTTTCAAACTGACCCACGGCGGATAATCCGCCCGGCCTCGGAAATACGCACAAAACGGTTGGCTAAAGCCGGGCTCAAATCCATGTTCCGGGCATGCTTGCCGTCTCTGGCTTGGAAAAATCCTTTGTGGCCCCCGATGGCGTTCGCGCGACGGTGGTGAGCGTGAAGGAATTTTCGCTCGCGGCGGGCGCCCAGCTCGCGTTGCGCGGCGAGAGCGGCACCGGCAAGACGACCTTCCTGCACCTCATCGCTGGCATCCTCGCGGCCGATGCGGGCAAAATCGAACTCGATGGCGTCGCCATGACGGCGCTGTCCGAACCGCAGCGCGACCGGCTGCGCGCGGGAAAACTCGGCTACATTTTCCAGGCTTTCAATTTGCTGCAGGGCCATACCGCGCTTGAAAACGTCGTGCTCGGCATGAGCTTTGGGCCGCACGGGGCGGACCGGCCGCATGCCCGCGAGCTGCTGGAACGCGTGGGCCTGGGGCACCGGCTGGACCATTTTCCCTCGCAACTCTCGACCGGCCAGCAGCAGCGCGTGGCCGTGGCGCGCGCCCTGGCCAACCGGCCGAAGCTCGTGCTGGCGGACGAACCCACCGGCAGCCTCGACCGCCCGAGGGCGAAAGAATCGCTCGCGCTCATCCGCGAGGTCTGCCGGGAAAACGGCGCGGCGCTCCTGCTCGTGAGCCACGACGAACAGGCGCTGGCGCAGTTCGAACGCGTGCAAAATTTTTCGGATATCAATCAACTCACGTCGTGAAAAATCCCAAAGGGCCAAAGTTCCAAATCCCAAAGAGTAGCGGCGCGCCGTCGGCGTGCGGGACGCGTTTGATCCTTTGTGTTTTGGCGTTTGGGATTTTTTCAACACCATGACTTTGCCTCTGATCATTTACCGTTCACTGCGGCAGCACGCGCTTTCCACGCTGGTCACGGCCGGCAGCATCGCGCTCGCGAGCGGGCTGCTCATGACGGTCTGGATGGTGAAGGAGCAGGCGCAGTCGGCCTTCACGAGCACGACCACCACCTTCGACGCGGTGTTGGGCGCGCGCGGTTCACAACTCCAGCTCGTGCTCAATGCCATTTTTCACCTCGAGGCATCGCCGGGCAACTTGGCGGAGTCGGACTACGAGTATATCAAGCACCATCCGCTGGTGAAAACGGCCATCCCCATCGCCGTTGGCGACAACCTCCGCGGCTACCGCCTCGTGGGCACGCTGACGGAACTGTTCACCGACGTGGAAATTGCGCCCGGAAAAAAATTCGCCCTCGAGCCCGGCGGCCGGCTTTTTTCCGCCGACGCCAAGGAGGCGGTGGTTGGCAGCTTCGCCGCGCAGAAGCTCGGCCTGAAAGTGGGCGACACATTTCATCCTTTCCACGGGCTGAATTTCAATCCGAGCGAGCAGCACACGGATCTCTACACTGTGGTCGGCGTGCTTCAGCCGACAAACTCGCCGGCCGACCGCGTCGTCTGGATTCCGCTGCACGGCCTGCAGACGATGAACGGGCACGATCCGAAGTATGCGACCGAGGTGAGCGCGGTGCTGGTCCAGCTGCGCACGCCGATGGCCGGCTTCCTGCTCGACTCAATGTATAACAAGCAGGGCAACCGACTGA
>DASYOA010000179.1:0-4660 GCA_036008265.1 Opitutaceae bacterium | reverse complement strand
TTTGGGATTTCACGCGAAGCGTGCTTTATATTGCTCCCACCTCGCGGAAACTCGTCTCGACAAGCGCGGGCGGCACGCTGTCCTGGGTGATCGCACTGCCGATTTTTTTAAGAACAATAAAACGCGGCAGACCGGCCCGGGCTTTTTTATCGCGTCGCATTGCCTCCACCAGGCCCGTCAGCGGCAACGGCGTGCGCAGGCGCAACGGCAGCGCATGAGCCGCGACCACCGCCTCGATGCGTTTAACATCGGCCGCACTTATGTATTCAAGCTTTTGCGACAACCGGGCCGCCGCACAGAGGCCGATGGCGACGGCCTCGCCATGCAAATAGGTGCCGTAGCCCGTGACCTGTTCAATGGCGTGGCCAAACGTATGCCCGAGATTGAGCAGTGCACGCCCGCCATCCTTCGCCCGTTCCCGCTCGTCCAGCTCGACAATGCGGCCCTTCAGTGAGCAGCAGCGGTGGATAATCGCCGCCAGCGACGGGCTGGCGGCGGAGAGTGGCGTATGTTCAAGTTGGGTGAAAAGCGCCGCATCACCCAGCAGGCCGTATTTGATCACTTCGGCCATGCCGGCGGAAAATTCGCGCGGCGGCAGGGTCGCAAGCAGCTGGGTTGAAATGAAAACGCCGCGCGGCTGGTGAAACGCCCCGACCAAATTCTTGCCCGTCGGGAGGTTGATGCCCGTCTTGCCGCCCACCGAGCTGTCAACCATCGCAAGCAGGGTCGTGGGCACCTGAAAATAGTCGATGCCGCGCAGGTAACTTGCCGCCGCGAAGCCCCCGAGGTCCCCGATGACCCCGCCACCCACGGTAAAAAGCGCCCCCGTGCGTTCCATTCGCTGCGTCGCGAGAAAATCAAGCACGCGGCCAAACTCCGTCAGCGACTTGGTCGTTTCGCCCGGGGCTACAATATGCATCGGCAAATCGGGGAACATTTCATGCAGTGCGCCGAACTGGTGATCGATGAGATTTTGATCGGTCAACACGGCAACGCTTCGGCCGGCTGAAATGAGCGCAGCCACCTTGGCCCGGACTTCAGTCGCCAGATCGGAGCCGAATGAAATCGGATAACTGCGTTCACCTAAATTGACCGTCAGGGCAGCAGACATATGCCATGCGTTAAAAAGTTGGCCGCCAGCGAGGTCAACAACCCTTATTAACCGGGTCGCAGAGCATTCTCATAAAATGGCCGCCCGTCACGGGTAGCCGTGGGCTCCGTCGCTTTAGCGAAGGAGCCCCTTGTCCTGCGAGATTTTCCGTTTAAATCACCGGTGATCATGCCGGCGCCAGCCACCATCGCGGTCATGCCAGCCCCAACCACCGCGATAGCCATAGCCGAATGAGCCCCCCCAGCGCGGCCCATAATAATAAGGCCGATAGCCATAACCATAATACCCGTAATAAACCGGCGCAGGCGCACACGATTCCTCGACCACGACCGGTGCCGGGGACGCGTAAACGACCGGCGCGGATTGAGTGTAAACCACCGCGGGCTGCGGCTGGACCAAACTGCCGATCACCGCACCAGCCGCCGTGCCGATGATCGCGCCTTCTCCCGTGTGGTGACCGCTGTTGTTGCCAATGATGGCTCCAGCGATGCCGCCAAGGATGGCGCCGTTGACGATATTGGGTTGGAAGATCTGCGCCTTCACCGGCGCGACTCCGAACGTGAGAGCGATAAGGGAAAGAGTGAGTGCTTTCATGATACTAGATAAGACGCACACGGCATGCACAAGTTTCATCCAGGCAGGGTTTGTCATTTCCATGGAACAACTTACAGTCTGCCACCCATCCGGCATGCCGGCGTCCGATTTTACGCTTGGCCAAAATCCGCGCGCTCCCAAGCCTGTGGGCATGCCCATCCGTGCGTGGTTTCCGACTTTCATCTACTGCGAACCGCTGCAGCGCGGCGGCGCGCGCTTCAGCACCGAACTGGCCGAAGAATGCCGCCGCCTGCGGGAGTATGACGCGGCCGGTCGCGCCTGGTCGGCCAAGAATTATCCCGGCGGCTACACGAGCTACGGCTCGATGGCGCACTTGCAGAAATTCTCCAGCACCTTTGCCACGCTTGAAAAAAAACTCACGCGTCACGTGCGCGCGTTCGCCCGCGCACTCGAACTCGACCTGCGCGGCCGTGAGATTCACCTGACCGACTGCTGGGCCAACATCATGCCGCCCGCCGCCGCGCATTCGCTGCACCTGCATCCGCTCTCTTTCATCAGCGGCACTTACTATGTCGCCACGCCGCCAGGCTGCCCCGGCCTGAAGTTCGAGGATCCGCGGCTCGACCGCTTCATGGCTGCGCCGCCGCGCCGGTCAACCGCCCGCGCGGAAAACAAAACCCACGTCACCTACCCCGCCGAGACGGGCCAGGTCATCCTTTTCGAAAGCTGGCTGCGCCACGAAGTGCCGCCCAACCGCGTGGACGCCGAGCGCATCAGCATCAGTTTTAACTACAACTGGGCTTGAAGTGCGGCGGGATACCGGTGAGTTTTTCCGCAACGACACGCGACCACACTGAACACCCCCTCTCCAATATTTTTCATGCACCCCCTTTTCCGCTCTATCCCCTCCATCGTGTTCGCGTTCGCGCTGTCTTTTTTTCTCGCCGGCTGCGGTGGCAGTACAAAACTCGAACCCGAGCCGGTTGTCCCGCTTGGTCCAAACGGCAAGCCACTGCCGCTGATGACGGCGAAAGGCACTTTTTTTGACGGAAGTCTCCTGGCCGAAATCATGCTCAGCCAAAGCCGGGGACGGGGCGGTTTTCATCCGACGCCCATCCATGGCCTGCCTGGGCCCGACGATGATTCCGCCACGAGTGATGACGTAAAAATCACTCCGGAAATGATCGACGAGATCCGCCAGCGCAGGGCAGAGAGTCCTCTCCCGCCCATCAACCTGTGGCTGCAGCTGACCAGCACGGCCAGCAATTCGCTCAATGTCGGGATTGTCGATTTCGAATCCGACCTCGGCAGTTTCGCCGTGCAACCGGAGCAGGTTACGCTCACGCCCGGGCAGTCGGTCGAAGCCGAACCCATGATTTCCCGCCTCGGCGTGACCTCGTTGAAAATCCCGGTGACTGTCACCCTGCGACTCAACGGCAAAACCGAGACGCACGTGCTCACCTTGCAACCGGTGGACAGCGCCGCCAAATCGCCAATTACGCCGTAGGCTCCCAGCGGGCTGCGCAGGATCGCGGGGCCTCGTCACTACCTTCTGGCTTTTCCCGCAAAGCGCAGTATGCTGCGCGAGGCGTTTTGCATCTCATTTTCTGCACGGTTATAAACGGTTGGTAAATCCGTGCAATTGGCATAAGCTGCCTTTGCTCGGAAATTTTTGCCCTGACCTTGGAAATCACCCGGCGTGTTTTTCCTTTACGCATCCCAACATGAAACACCCCATTTTTTTGTTCGCCGCGAGCGCCGCGTTCATCGCGCTGTCGGCCGGTTGTAATAAAACTCCGCCTCCGCCACCGCCGCCGGCATCATCGGCCCTGCCGCCGCCCACGCCGGAGACCGTGGTCGCCCGCCTCACGCAACCAGATTTGCCGGCCATTCTTCCGCACAAAATCGACCCCGCGACGGCGTTTCCCCAGGCGCTGGCCTCGCTCTCACCGACTGGCACCGCACCCAAGGTGCTCGCACCGTCTGCCACCGCACCCAAAGGCGACGCCCTACCAGCCACCACCGCGCCTACTGACGAACAAACGACCGACGATTACAAGATCGTCGACCCGAACCGCCCGCCGACCAAGGGCCTGACCGCTGACGGTGTCACAACCGATCTCGTCATGCACGACTGGACAGGCATCGTTCTCGTGCCCCTCGATACTTCGATCTCGCGGGCTCATACCGTTCTTGTCGCGATCGACCGCATCGAGGCCCATCCACTCGACAATGGCCAGGTGCGGATTTGGGCGCGCATTCGCAATGTCAGTGACGGCCCCCTGCCCAGCGAGGTCGCCTGTTCCTTCCGCACGGCGGAAAGTCCCGAGCCCGAACGTCCCATTTTCTACAAGCTCGATCTTCCCCACGGTGATTACCGCGATGTGTTTTTTGTTTCGCCCGAAGGACGCAACCTCAACTCTTACACCGTGCTCGTGCGCTCTGGCGACGAAAGCACCTCAGCCAGCGGGACCCTGCATTAGCAGCCTGTTAGAGCATTCTAATAAAACCGTAGCCATATTGCCGTGAACCACGGCGAGGAGGTTGTTCCCTCCGCCAGACGCTTGGTAAGCGGTCAGTCGGATTTTTTGCCACGAAGGGTCACAAAGAAAATGCCTTCGAAAATACATATCTTCTTTGAGTTCTTTGCGATCCTTTGTGGCTGCACCCATTTTAAAACCACACTGGCTCTGCTTGTGGCGGAGCTTCACTTTGGCGGGAGCTACCGCATGCGCGCAAACAGCCAGGCCGCCAGTGCGGCCATGCCGAGATTTGGCAGCCACGCCGCCATCACGGGCGACATGAGTTGTTCGGTCGCCAGCGACGTCGCAAAATTATTCAGCACGTAGTAAAGCAGGAACAACCCGATCGACTTCGACACTCCCACTGCCGGATTCACCCGCACGCCCGACATCGCAAAGGGCACGGCGATGCCAATGACAATGAGCGGCACAAACATGTCCGCCAGCAGCCCGAAATAGCGCACGGCATAAA
>DASYOA010000178.1:0-6838 GCA_036008265.1 Opitutaceae bacterium | reverse complement strand
GTTCATCCCGAGATGCTGGCCTGGTGCCGCGCGGATTGCGAAAAAATCTACGTTGGCAAGCGCCCGCACCTGCACGCATTACCCCAGCAGGAAATCGAGAAGCTCCTCGTGACCCGGGCCCGCAAAGGCAAACGCGTGGTGCGGCTCAAGGGCGGCGATCCGCTGGTCTTTGGCCGCGGCGGCGAAGAGGCGCGGCGCCTCGCCGCGGACAAAATCAAATTTGAAATCGTTCCCGGCGTGACGGCCGCGCTGGCCGCGGGCGCGTATGCCGGCATCCCGCTCACCCAGCGCAATACCAGCTCGGCCCTCATTTTTCTCACCGGCCATGAAGACCCCGAGAAGCACGAGCTCCAGATCGACTGGCGCAGCTATGGCGCGCTGAAAAACGCCACGCTCGCGATTTACATGGGCATGGGCCACCTGCGGCATATTTTGGAAGAACTCGTCGCGGGCGGCCTGGCGCCGGACACTCCCGCCGCCGCGGTGCAATGGGCCTCGCTCGGCCGCCAGCGCAGCGTCACCGGCACGGCGGCCACGCTGGCCGGCTTGGTGGAGAAAAAGAAACTCAGCGCACCCGCCATCGTTTTTGTCGGCGATGTGGTGCGCAACCATTCGGCCATCGACTGGTTTGAACATCTGCCGCTTTTCGGCCGCCGCATCGTGGTCACGCGCACGCGCGAACAGACCAGCTCTTTGCGCACCCGGCTTGAAACGCTCGGCGCCGAGGTGCTGGAGCTGCCACTGATCAAGGTGTCGAAAAAAATCGACCCCACCATCTGCGCCGACGTCTTCGCCGAGCTGGCTGGCTACGACTGGCTGGTTTTCACCAGCGCCAACGGCGTCAGGTTTTTCTTCGACGAATTTTTCCTGAAGTTTTCCGACGTGCGCTCGCTGGGGTTCCTGCGCATCGCCTGCGTGGGCGAAAACACCGCAGCCGCGCTGTCCACCCTGCGCCTGCACGCCGATCTCATTCCGCACACCGCCACGGCCGATGCGCTGGCCGATGAACTCGTGGCCACCGGCAGCCTCGACAGTGCGAAGATTCTGGTCATCACCGGTAATCTTAATCGCGACAGGCTCATTAAAAGGATCGAAGCCGCGCGAGCCATCGTGGACTGCCTGCCGGTTTATCAGACCGAGAAATCCGATCTTTCCGACGATCCGGCCGCCGAGGATTTCCGCCAGCACGGGGCGGATGCGATCCTGTTTGCGAGTTCGTCCGCGGTGGAGTCGTTTGTCGCCCAGGCCGCCGTGCTGAAACTGGCGAAGGATGCCCGCCGGCCGCTCGCCGGCAGCATCGGCCCGCAGACAAATGAGGCGATGAAAAAAGCCGGGATGCCGATTAACTTCTCGGCCAAGACGCCCGGCCTCGACAGCCTTGTGGAAGCGCTCCTCAAAAAACTTAAGAATTGAATTCAATATGTAGCCGGCCTCGGTGAGGCCGATGCCGGGGTCACCGACCCCGGCTACAATGCAAAAGCACGCTGCGCGGATTGGGTTGAGCTATCCGCGATTATCCGCGTAATTTGCGGGGAACATGAAAGTCCCGTTTCTCGATCTCTCATTGCAACACCAGGCGGTGCGCGAGCAGGTGCTGATGGCGCTCGCCGCCACTTACGACGCATCGCGCTTCATCCTGGGCAAGGACGTCGAGGAGTTTGAAAAAAACTTCTCCACGGCGCTCGGCTATCCGCGTGCGCTGGGCATGAACAGCGGCACCTCGCCGCTGCATGTCGCGTCGGTTTGCGGTGGCTTCGGGCCGGGCGATGAAGTCATCACGACGCCGTTTACCTTCATCTCGTCGGCGTGGGGCATCAGCTACGTCGGCGCGAAGCCGGTCTTCACCGACATCGAGGAAGACACGTTCAACCTCGACCCGGCGAAAATCGAGGCCGCGATCACGCCGCGCACGAAGGGCATCGTCGTCGTGCACCTGTTTGGCCAGCCCGCGCGCATGGATGAAATCATGGCCCTGGCCCGCCGCCGTAATTTGTTCGTGGTCGAGGATTGCGCGCAGGCCGTCGGCGCACGCTACAAAAATACGCCGGTCGGCCTGGTCGGCGACGCCGGCACCTTCAGTTTTTATCCGACGAAAAACCTGGGCGGCTGCGGTGAGGGCGGGGCGTTTGTTTCCCGGCATGACGGCGTGTTTGAAAAAGCATGCCTGCTGCGCAACCACGGTTCGGCCCAGCGGTACCATCACGAGATGGTCGGCTTTAATTTCCGCATGGACGGCTTCCAGGGCGCGGTCCTCAACGTCAAGCTGCCGCATCTCGCCGCCTGGATCGCGCGCCGCCGTGCCATCGCCGCGCGCTATCGCGCCGGCCTCGAGCTCGCCGACGTGCGCCTGCCCGTGCAGCCCGACTGCGGCGAATCGGTCTATCACCAGTTTACCCTGCTGCATCCGCGCCGTGATGCGCTGAAGGAGCACCTGGCCAGGCACGGCGTCGGCACCGACCTGATTTACCCCGTGCCGTTGCATCTCCAGAAGGCTTATGCGTCGCTGGGCGTCCCGCGCGGCGCACTGCCCCTGGCCGAGCGCGTGTGCGACACCTGCCTCAGCCTGCCGATCTTCCCCGAGCTGACGGACGCGCAGGTTGATCATGTGATCAAAGCGGTAAATTCGTTTTGACCTGAGATCACCAATGATCCGCCTTCGCTAAAGCTTCGGCGGACAAGCCAACTACGAATTACCAACTACAAACTACGGATCGCTAACCACCAACTACCAATGATTGAGGGCATTCACTTCAAAGTCTGCGGGCTCACCTCGCTGGTGGATGCCGAATTCGCCGGCCGCGGCGGAGCCGACTACCTCGGCTTCATCCTGCATCCGTCGTCACCGCGCAGCGTGACGCTCGCACAATTCGGCGCGCTCCAGGGCCGGTTGCCGCCGCACAAGAAAGTGGCGGTGAGCGTGGCGCCGACGGTGGCGGAGCTGCAGTCCTTCGCCGCGGCGGGGGCGGATTTCTTTCAAATTCATTTCCCGCACGACACGCCGCTGGAAACGCTGCGTGCGTGGTCGCAAACGGCCGGCCCGAACAAGCTCTGGCTTGCGCCCCGGCTGCCGCCGCATCTCGACGTGGCGCCGGCGTGGCTGCCGCTGGCGGAGACCTTCCTGCTCGACACCTTCCACGCCGAAAAATTCGGCGGCACCGGCCAAACCGGCGACTGGAAAAAATTTGCGCGGCACCAGCAGGCGCATCCCGAAAAAACCTGGGTTCTTTCCGGCGGCCTCAATCCGGAAAACATCGGCGAGGCTCTCCGCCAAAGCGGCGCGCGCTTTGTCGATGTGAACAGCGGCGTCGAATCCGCGCCCGGCGTGAAGGATCACGCGAAAATAAAATTATTTAGCGCCGTGCTTCAGTCCGCGAGTTTGCAAAAAAAATCTTAAAAAAGAAATTAGGCGGATCGGGCCGGGATCAAAAATAAAAAAATTTTAGTCGTGCTACTGCGCCAAAGATATCCGATACTTCGTCATGGCCACAAAAAAACCCGCCAAGAAAAAGGCGAAGAAGAAGAGCAAAAAGTAACGTTCGCGTTGCTTTCTCTTTTTTTACTTACAAACACCGGCCCGCAAGGCCGGTGTTTTTTTGTCGGCTGAAAATCAATTGCGCAGAGGAGATTCTGCCCGTGGGTTTGTTTATTGAGATGAGATTCGATGTGGGCGGGATGAGGGCACCCCGCCCACAAGCACTGCTGCCCACTTGCCGAATCGACATGGCGGGAATTCCTGCCACGATCCATCCATGGCCACCATCTACGAAAAGCTCCGCGCCGACATTGTCACCGCCATGAAAGCCCGCGACTCGGGCACGGCGACCATTCTCCGCACCACCGATGCTGCGATCCAGCGCGCCGCGATGGACCTCAATAAGCCGATTGACGACACCCTCGTCATCGCCGCGCTGCGCAAGGCGATCAAGAACCTGAACGACGCCAAGGCGGAGTTTGCCAAGGGCGGCCGGGCCGACCTGGTGGCGGCCAACGAGGTGGAAATCCTTTTGCTGGAGAAATATCTTCCGCAGGGACTCGATGCCGCCCGCCTTGAAGCCCTCATCACCGAGGCCATCCAGGCCACCGGCGCGCAGTCGAAAAGGGAAATGGGCAAGGTGATCGGTGCGCTCAAGCAGCGGCCGGAAGCCCCGCTGATCGACTTCGGGATGGTCAGCAAGATCATCCAATCCAAATTGCCTTAGCCGCCAATTTGGATTGGATGATAATTACAGATTACAGATTTCAAATTGCAGATTCTTACTGCCATACCCGATCTGTAATCTGGGATTTGAAATCTGAAATTGTCGCCTCCTCACGCACTCCGTGAGGGGGCGACAAGGATGCGGCTGGAGGCCGCGAGGCTAAGCGCAATCGACCGGCCGCCGGATTTCTTCACGGTGATGAGTCCTGAGGCGGGGTTGCGGCCGGTCACGCGCACGTGCGCATCCGGCGAGAGGCCGCTCGTCTCGACGAACTTCAGGAATTCGGCGGACTGATCGGTCACGCGCACCACGCGCAGCGGCTTGTCGACGGGGCAGTTGGCCAGGGTGACATAAACCTGCGCGGGCATCTGTCCGCTGGAGCTGGGAATGGGATCGCCGTGCGGATCGCTGGTGGGATAGCCGAGCAAGGCGTCGAGCCGCGCCAGCACGGCATCGGAGATGGCATGCTCGAGCTGCTCGGCCTCGGTGTTCACCTGGGACCAGTCCATCTTGAGCACGTTGACGAGAAAGGTTTCCACCAGGCGGTGCTTGCGCAGGACGTTGAGCGCGACGCGCCGGCCGGCGTCGGTCAGCTTGACTCCCTGCCGGGGATGATGGCGGGCAAATCCCCCCTCGGCGAGGGCCTTGACCATCGTGGTCACCGTGCCGGGCACGACGGCCAGCGATTCCGCCAGCGCGCCCATGGAAACGAGGCCATCGCCGCCCTCGGAAAGCAGGAGGATGTGCTTCAGGTAGTTTTCAACGGTGCTGCTGGCCATGAGGTATTCGAAGCCGCGGTTAATTTGATTACAATGATGAAGAAAATCAGTGGCCGGTGAAAACGCTCACGGCGTCGTGCATCGCGCCGGGCAGGCCGTAGATATCCAAGGCCGTGATCACGAGGCAGGAGGCCCAGCCGGTGACCAACAAGAAGCCGCCAATGCGCCCCGCGCCCATGCGGCGCTTCGAGCCGGCGAAAATCAGCAGGGGAAACATCGCAAACGGCAACTGGATGGCCAGGACAACCTGGCTCAGCGTAAGCAAGTCGGTGATGCTATTGTCGCCGCGCAGCCCGATGAGGACGATGGCGGGGATGATGGCGCAGAGCCGGGTCACCAGTCGTCGCAGCCACGGGGCGATCCGCCAGTGCATGAACCCTTCCATCACCACTTGTCCGGCGAGCGTGCCGGTGATCGTGCTGCTTTGTCCGCTGGCAAGCAGGGCGACCGCGAACAACAGGCTGGCGGCGATCTTGCCGACGAGCGGGGCCAGGGTCACATAGGCGACCTGGATCCAATCGGAGTCGGAGGAAAATGTGATCACCCGGCCTGATGAAAGGGTGACTTTGTCGTGTCCGAAGAAAACGACCGCCGCGAGGATCAGGATGGCCGCATTGACGAAGAACGCGATCGTGAGCGCCACCGTGGTGTCGATGGTGTTGTAGCGCACCGCCTGCCGGATCGAAGCGGGGTCCTTTTTCAACCGGCGGGACTGCACGAGCGCCGAATGCAGATAGAGATTATGGGGCATGACCGTGGCCCCGATTATGCCGATCGCCAGGTAAACCAGATCCTTGTTGCGAAAAA
Organism: Opitutaceae bacterium; assembly: GCA_036008265.1. Taxonomy (GTDB): domain Bacteria; phylum Verrucomicrobiota; class Verrucomicrobiia; order Opitutales; family Opitutaceae; genus DASRHD01. The sequence goes on along the minus strand of DASYOA010000178.1, from coordinate 1,053 downwards.
ACGATGGCAGGTCGGGGGCGAAGAGCCACCCGCCCATTTCGTGAAAATTGGGCTGCGTCTGCGGAAACACGAAGATTTCGATGAAATAGCAGATGCCGATCGTGGAGATCAGCACCAGGACCACCGATTCGATGAGGCGCATGCCGAATCGCTGCAGGGACAGGAGCACCAGCACGTCGAACGCCGTGATGATGACGGTCGTCAGCAGGGAGAGGCGGGGAAACAGCAGGTGCAGCGCGACGGCGCTGCCGAGCACCTCGGCGAGATCGCAGGCCGCGATGGCAATTTCGCAGCTTAGATAATTTGGCCAGCGGGTCCAAGCCGGGAGAAAATCGCGGCAACACTGGGCGAGATCATTCCCCGTGACGATGCCAAGGCGCGCGGAAATAATCTGGAGGAAAATCGCCATCAAGCTGGAAAGCCCGACAATCCAGAGTAGTTGGTATTTGAACTGGGCGCCGGCCTGCAAATCCGTCGCCCAATTGCCGGGATCCATGTAGCCCACGCTCACGAGCAGCGCCGGCCCGGCGAAGGCGAGATACTGCCGCCACGGCCGCGCCGAGGCGGGCGGGACCTTGATGCTGCTGTGAAACGCGTCGAGGGAGAGACTCCGGCCCGGGGCCGGGGACGACGGTGGGGGATCATTCAGGCATGGAGGGTCAGGATCGATGATCACGAATAATAGAAATAACTATTTTGAGTAGTCAAAGATAAAATCGCTTATTCCTAAAACATGGCTTCGTGGGTGGGGAGCGCTGGTGCAGGCCAATCCCAAACGCCAATGGCCAGGCGCCAAAAAAATGGATTTAGAAAACTCTAATACGGGTGACCTTCGTTACCGTCAGCGGCGGTTTTAGATTTCTTTGTGATTTGAGAATTGGAGTTTGTGGTTTTTTAGCTGTTATGGGTGCTGGTTATTCGGGATTCGTCATTCTGCATTCGTCATTTCTCTTCCATGCCTGTCATCGACGCCCACGTGCATCTCTATCCGCCCGAGCTCAACCGCGACCCGGCCGGGTGGGCGGTGCGCGCCGGCGAGGTTCACTGGGCCCA
>DASYOA010000177.1:0-2461 GCA_036008265.1 Opitutaceae bacterium | reverse complement strand
TTTTTCACCTGTTTCTTCCGGATCAGTGTGCATCAGTGGTTAAACTGCTTAATGGTTAAATCGAATCCGTAGATATTAGCGTTTATTCGCGGTTTCCCACTGTCTGGGCCTGCTAGAAATTCCTGACCAGATCGAGTCCTTGGTAGAGCGCAGCGACCTGTTTCTCGTAACCGTTGAACATGAGCGTGGCCTGACGCCCTGAGAAAATTCCGCCGCCGATGATCCGCTCACTCGCTTGCGACCACCGGGGATGATCCACGTTCGGGTTCACGTTCGCGTAGAAACCATATTCATCCGGCGCCATGATGTTCCAGGTGTTGCGAGGCGGGGTGTCGGTGAATTCGATCTTCACAATCGATTTGATGCCCTTGAAACCATATTTCCACGGCGTCACAAGCCGCAGGGGCGCGCCGTTCTGGTTGGGAATCGGCCGGCCGTAAATGCCGGTGGCGATGAAAGCGAGCTCGTTGGTGGCTTCGTCGAGGCGAAGGCCCTCGACGTAAGGCCAGTCGAGGATGGCTTCGCGCTGGCCTTCGACGTTGGCCGGATCATTGAAAGACGTGAACTTCACGTACTTCACCTCCGGCTTCGGATCGGCGAGCGCCACGAGTCTGGCCAGCGGGAAACCGTCCCAGGGCACGACCATGGACCACGCTTCGACACAACGGTGGCGATAAACGCGTTGTTCGAGGCCCCCCATTTTTTTGACGAGTTCATTGACGTCGAACTTGCCCGGATGGCGGACAAGTCCAGCCAGCTCGATGGTCCATGGCTCGGTTTTCCATCCTTGGTTGGCATAGGTCTTGGGATCGGCCTTGTCGGTGCCGAATTCGTAGAAATTGTTGTAGCTGGTGATAAGATCATAGGGCGTGGGCTTGAGCCCGCCGACGGGGTAGGCCGGGTTTTGCTTGGCAGGAAAACCGGCGGTGGCTGCAACCAAGTCACGTGAAGCCAGCATGGCCCCGGCAAAACCCAGGCCCAGGGTCCGGAGAAAATCACGCCGGTTACGCAGCCGGTAAATTTGCTCGGGGGTGACGGCCGTCTCGGGCATTTCCCAATCTTTTTTGGAACGTATCAGCATGGCGTTGATTTGTTTTAGGCCCTGGCCTTCAGGGGGATGTCCCGAAAGCAGAGGATATAGCAATGAGAGGCGTGAACGAGCGAAATTATTTCCGGCGGTTATCGCAGCGCGACGAAAGCGCCGCGGCCTCCGGATCACGTGTATGGGGCAACCGCTCGGCCGATTCCTCACCGCGCGGAGATGCGGGTGAAGGGGGGCCGGGTCTCATCAAAGGGGAAATCGGATAAAAGCTGGTCGAGCGGCTTGGCGAGGAACTTGTCCTGGCCGAGCCTGAGCATGTGATCGCGGTAGGACCGGGCGATCGGGTCGATCCCGTCGAGCGTGTCGCCGGCGGGATCGGCGCCGTAGTTGTCGAAGGCCTGCTTGAATTCCTGCAAGGTGATGTGGGCCAGCGGCCGCGCGGGTTGATAAAGGTAATCCGTGGGCGAGTCGCTGCCCGTGGGCGGGATCGGGGTGACAAATTTCAAATCGACGAGGCAGTTGAGGCATTCATTGAGGATTTGGGTGGAGACCTTGAGCAGCGTGGCGAGCTGGGAGACATTGACCGGCGGCAGGTCTTCATGGAAGCGGCGGCTGATGGTGAGCAGCACGACCAGCGACAGGCGTTCGCGGGTGGATTCAGCGAGGGTATGCCAGGCGGCCTGACTGCTGCGGAAGCGGATATTTTGCACGGCATAGCTGAGCTGTCCGCCGACGAGCACGAAGAACCAGAAGATGAAAAGGCCGAACATGAGGATCGGCAGGATGCCGAGCGAGCCGTAGAGGCTTTTGTTGATGAGGACGCGGCGAAAATAAATGAACGCGAGATAGTTGTTCAGCACGAGCAGTCCCGCCACGACGATCGCCCCGATGAGCGCCGCGCGCCAGGCCACGCGGGTGTTGGGGATGAAGCGGTAGAAAAGCATCAGGACGAGGATGAGCACCACAATGGAGAGCGGGGGCAGCAGCGCGACGAACACGCCGAGCAGGTTGGCGCCGAGGGGCAGGTGCTCGATGAAAACATTGAGAAAGGCGCTGGCGCCGAGCGCGGTGACCGCGGCGAAAAAAAGCACGGCGCCGAGGGTGAGCACGGTCCAGTAAAACACGATGCGCATGAGCAGGATGCGGCCACGGCGCACGCCCCAGATTTCATTGAAGGCGTTTTCGATCGAGGTGAAAAGCTGCAGCACGATGAGGATGAGGGTGAGCGCGCCGACGACGCCCGCGGTGCCGGAGCGCGAACCGGCGATAAAGCCGTTGATGAGCTGGACGAGATCCTCGTTGACGGCGACTTGGCCCGCCGGTGGCGCGTGAGCCGGGGCCGCGGATGGATTGGCTTCCGAGGTCAAGGATGGACGCGTGCTGGTGGTGGTCGTCGCCGGATTAATTTTGAGCGTGGCG
>DASYOA010000176.1:0-3392 GCA_036008265.1 Opitutaceae bacterium | reverse complement strand
ACCAGGTTGGCCACCATGTCGTCGATCGGCGTGCCGAGGAAAATAATGCGGTCCTTCAGCAGCCGCGAGTACACGTCCATCGGACGCGTTTCGCGTCCATTGTTGTCATAGACGGTGGGATTGGGAACGTAATAGCTCACGGTGTTTTTTCAGGCTTCGGTTGGACGGTGCTTACCGTAGCCTTGGAAACGATGAAATCAAGGGCCTTGTCGAAAATGATGGATTGTTGCACGGCGCGGAGCTGGTCGCGATCCTTGGTGAAACCCTTGATGATCTTCTCCGGACTCTGGCGGGAGCGCGCTGCTTCGCGATAGATGAAATCGTCGATGTCCTTTTCCGTGACGGTGATTTTTTCCTGCTCGGCGATCTTGGCCAGCATCATCTGCACCTTCACGCGCGCCGTGGCGGCCTGGTGCGCGCCTTCGTAAAGCTGCTTCTTGTCCTTTTCAAACGACTCCTGCGGCACGCCGCGGCGCAGGTTTTCGCCGATGAACTGCCGCAGCATGTTCTGCGTTTCGCTTTCGACCAGGCTCTCCGGCACGGTGAAATTCGCGCGGGCCGCAAGCGCATCGCTGACCTGGCGCCGCTGGGCGGTGCGGTTCTCGTAGCCTTTGCGCAGCTTGAGATCCTCGCGCACCTTCGTGCGCAGGGCTTCCAGGCTGTCCACCTGCTGCGCTTTAAAAAATTCTTCGTTGAGCTCCGGCAGCACGCGCTCGCGCACTTCCTGGATCTCCACTGCATAAACCGCGCTCTTGCCCGCGAGCGCCGCCACGGACGTAAACTCCGCGGGGAAAGTCACGGTCGCGTCTTTCTTGTCGCCGGCCTTCACGCCCGCGAGTTGCGCGCCGAGGCCCGGGATAACGCCCTCCTGCCCTTCGACTTCTTCCCACGTCTGCGGGACCTTGCCGTAAATTTGTTTGTCGGGCGCGAGTTCGAGGATCGGCTTGCCGTCCACCCGGCCTTCGTAGGCGAGCTTCACGTAATCGCCTTTTTGCGCGGCGCGGGCAGCGACTTTAAAATCGGCGCGCTCGGTGCGCAGGCTCGCGATCACGGTGTCCACCTCGGCCTCGGTCGGCTCGACCGGCTGGACTTCCGTCGGCAGCCCGGCGTAGTCCGGCAGCGTGATCGCCGGCCGCACGTCGAGCGTGAACGTGATGGCTGACGAAAGATTCGGCTCAATCGTGCCCTGTTCGACGTTGATGATCGAAATGATGTCGAGCTTCGCCTGTTCGAGGCCGTCGCGATAGGCCTTGTTGACGACTTTGTTTTTGAATTCGTCGGTGATCTCCTTGGCGTACTTCTTCATGATCATCGCCGCCGGTGCCTTGCCGGGACGGAAGCCGGGCAGGCGCGCCTGCTTGGCATATTCGCCGACGACGGCCTGGTATTCGCCCTCGACTTCGCTCTTGTCGAGCGAAACGACGAGGTTCTTGCGGGTTTCGGAGAGGTCTTTGAGTTCGATGTTCACGACGGATACGTTGAAAGGGTCGGAAAAAATACGGTGCGCCACCGTGTGCGGTCAATGCCCGATTCTCTTAAGAAACCGCTAATTGTCGCTAATCTCAGAATACAGGCCTTGAACCACTGATGAACACTTATGCACGCTTATTAATACTTTCTCCGCGAAGAAGTGGTTAAAAAATCCGATCCGAAAAATCTGCGTACATCTGCGTCCATCTGCGGTTAAAAAATGTTTCGAGGTCTTGGTTATTAGCGTCGATTAGCGTTCATTAGCGGTTAAATGTGTCGGAAATAACATGCCCAGTTTTCGCGAAATCCTCGCCGCGCACGCCCCGCTGCTGCTCCTCGACGCCGCTTCGACCCGCGTGCAGGTCGGTCTCTTCGACGCGCAGGGCACGGCGCGCTGGGCCGTCGCGGACGAGGAAGCCGGCGTGGCCTTGTTTCGCGGCGTCGAATCGCTTGGCGTCGATCTCGATTCGGTGGGCGGGTTCGCCTTTTGCGAGGGACCCGGTTCGATCCTCGGCATTCGCACCGCGGCGATGGCGCTGCGCACCTGGACTGCGCTCGCGCCGCGGCCGGTGTTCGCGTTTCGCAGCCTCGAACTCGTCGCGTACGATCTCGCCCGGCGCAGCCCGGCGGAAAGTTTCTTGGTCATCGCCGATGCGCGACGTGGCACCTGGCATTGCGTAGAAGTTCACGCCGGCGCGGCCGGCCCGTTGCACCGCGTGAACGCGGCGGCGCTGGCCGGCGGCTTGTTCATGCCGGAGCATTTTCGCACGTGGGCGACAAAGCCGGCCGAGACCAAGGCAACAAGCTATGATCTCGCCACGCTCCTGTCGCGCGTGGCCGGGGCGGATTTGTTTCGCGCGACCGAGGAGCCCGACGCATTTTTGCACGAAGACCCGAGTTACCTGACCTGGACGCCGCGCATTCATGGCGCATCCGCGCCATGAAATTACAGATTTCAAATTACAGATTACAGATTAGATACAGCTGCAACAATCTAAAGCAGGTCATCTGTAATTTGTAATCTGCAATCTGTAATCTGTAATTTATAATGACTTTTCCCTCTTCCCGCCTGCCGCTGCGTTGCTGGGCCGAGATCGACCTCGCCGCGCTCGAGCGCAATCTCCGTCTCATCCGTGCCTCGCTGCCGCCGCACATGCGCTACGTCGCCGTGGTGAAGGCCGATGCCTACGGTCACGGCCTGCCGCAGACGGTTGCCCGGCTCATGCACGCGGGCGCGGATTTGTTCGCCGTGGCCAATGTGTCCGAGGCCGAGGCCATCCGCGAGCTGGGGCCGGGCTGGCCGATCTTGCTGCTGAGCCCGCTGTTGCCCGAGGAAGACCGCTACCTCGCCGAACTCGATCTGGCGGCGACGGTCTCGACCGAGGATGAGGTCGCGCGTTTCGACGCGGTGGGCCGCGCCGCCGGCCAGCCGGTTTCCGTGCACTTGAAAATCGACACGGGCATGGGTCGCCTCGGCGTGTGGCACGAACGCGCGGCGGAATTGTATTTGAAAATCCGCGACGCCAGCCACGTACGGCTCGCCGGCGTGTTCACGCATTTTGCCAGCCCGGACGACGATCCCGCGTTTACCAGCGAGCAGCGACGGCGCTTTCTTGCGGTGCTGCAGCGCTGCGAAGGGCTGCCGCTTAAAGATCTCTTTATCCACGCCGACAACAGCGCGGGCATCGAGACGCTGCCGGGCGGAAGCCCCTTCAACGCCGTGCGCGTCGGTCTGCTGCAATTCGGCGTGCTGCCGCATCCAAATTCGCTGCTCGCGCAGGTGCACACCGAGCCGGTTTTCAGTTTCCACACGCGCGTCGGCATCGTGAAGGATTTGCCGCGCGGCACGAGCATCAGCTATGGCCGCACACACACGCTGTCGCGCGCCTCCCGCGTCGCCGTGCTCACCGCCGGCTACGGCG
>DASYOA010000175.1:0-3741 GCA_036008265.1 Opitutaceae bacterium | reverse complement strand
TCCGCGTTCATCTGCGGTTAAAATATCAGTGATCATCAGTGTACATCAGTGGTTAAAATGCTCTACTAACCACGATGGACACGGATGCACACGGATTTTTTCGCGGAAAGAGGCTGGTGGTCTTTGGCGCGGGCTATGTCGGCGGTGAGCTCGCGCGGCAGGCGCTGGCCCGCGGCCTGCGGGTAACGACGCTGACGCGCAATGCGGAGCGGGCCGCCGCGCTGGCGGCGCTCGGCGCCGAGGCGATCGTGGCCGACCTGGCAGGCGAGGCGTGGCACGGACGCATCGCGGGCGGGGCGGAATTGGTCGCGAATTGCGTGAGCGCGGGCGGAGGTGGAATCGAAGGCTACCGCCGCAGCTATGTCGAAGGCATGGCTTCAATCCTGGCGTGGGCGCGGGCGCGCGGCGCGGCGGGCACCCTGGTTTACACCAGCAGCACATCGGTCTATCCGCAGGACGGCGGCGTGACCGTCGATGAAACTGCGCCGACGGAGGGGGCGGGCGCGCGGGCGCAACTTTTACTGGAAGCAGAAAGGCAATTGCGGGCACCGGAAAAAACGGGCGGCCCGGCGAATCTACCGAGCTCGCGATGGTTTATCCTGCGACTGGCGGGCATCTACGGGCCGGGGCGGCATCACTTGCTCGAGCAAGTTCGCGCGGGCAAGATGGCGGGGCGCGGTGATTATCATCTGAATCTCATTCATCGCGACGACATCGTGGCGGCGATGTGGGCGGCATTGGGCGCGCCGCCAGTGGTGGCGAATGAAGTTTTCAACGTGGCCGATGACGGGGCGGCCTTGAAAGGGGAGATCACCGCCTGGCTGGCCGCGCAGCTTGGCCTGCCGGCGCCGCGTTTCACGGGTGAGCCCGCGGCCGGGCGCCGCACGGTGACCCCGGACCGCATCATCGCGAACACCAAGCTCAAAAGCACACTCGGCTGGCAGCCGCGCTACCCCACTTTTCGCGAAGGCTATCGGGAGATTTTAACCGCGAATGGACGCGAATAGACGCGAATTATTTTTAACCACTTATGAGCACTGATTTTCACTTATGAATTTTCCACGCGGATAGCGCGGATGATCACGGATTGAGTTTAACTGCGAATGGACGCGAATAAACGCGAATGGCTGATGAAAAACTGCTGCTGGCGCAGTACACGGCCCAAGGCCGTGTTGGCCGTCGGGTTGCAAGCAGAAGCGCTGCTGCAGTGCTTTCTGCTCGCAACGACGGCCAGAAAGTTTTTCCGCAGCCTGTTAATATCCGCGCAAATCCCCGTGATCCGCGAGAAAATGATCCCAAATCAGTCCCTATAAGTGCTTGTCGTGGTTTAAAACGATTCGCGTGAATTCGCGTCCATTCGCGGTTAAAAAAGTTTTTCTAAAATTTGTTGTCGCGTTAATGCGCTGCCCGGCTCTCAACTTTCAGCTTTCAACCCTCAACTCTTCTTCCCATGGCCGGCGTAGGCAAACTCCTCAAACAAGCCCAGAAAATGCAGCGTGGCATCGAGACGCTCCAAACCCAGCTCGAGGCGAAGGAAATCGACGTCACAAGCGGCGGCGGCGCGGTGAAAATTAAAATCAGCGGCGGCGGCCGGTTTATCTCGCTCACGCTCGATCCCGAGTTTCTCAAGGAGGACGCCAAGTTCGTGTCGGACACCGTGCTCGCCGCGGTGCAGGATGCCGCGAAGCAGGCCAAGGATTTTAACGACGCCGAGATGCAGAAGGTGACCTCGGCCTTTCAAATGCCGGGCTTGATGTAAGTAACAAGTAACAGGTAACAAGAGGACACGGGGCAAGTATTCCTGATCCTTGATACTTGGTAACTGATACTTTTTTTCCATGACTCCCGCGTTTGAGAAACTGCAGAAATATCTCAAGCAATTGCCTGGCCTCGGCTACCGGTCGGCGGAACGCATCGCGCTGCATTTACTGGTGGAGAAACCAGCGCGGCTGCCGGCGCTGGTGACGGCGTTGCAGGAGGCCGCGGCCGCGGTGCGGCGGTGCGAGCGTTGCGGCAACCTGGCCGAGGGCGGATGGTGCGCGATCTGCGAGGATGGCCGGCGCCATGCGGGCCTGGTCTGCGTGGTCGAGCACGTGCCGGACCTGGTGGCGATCGAACGCAGTGGCGCGTATCGCGGGGTGTATCACGTGTTGCACGGGCGGCTCTCGCCGATCCATGGCGTGGGGCCGGATGATCTCAATTTTGCCGCATTGCACGCCCGCCTTGAATCGGGCGAAGTCGGCGAACTGATTCTCGCGCTGTCCAATGATGTCGAGGGGGAGGCAACCTGCCACTATATCATCGAACATCTGCCCGCGGGGCGCGAGGTGAAGGTGACGCGCATCGGGTTTGGCCTGCCGAGCGGCGGCGGCGTGCTGTATGCGGACTCGGTGACGTTGAAGAGCGCGCTCGATGGCCGGCGCGATTATCATTAGGGCAGTTTAAAAAATATTTAGCCACAAAGGATCACAAAGAACACAGAGAACAACCTTTCTTTGAGCTCTTGTGATCTTTCGTGGCAGAAATCCGGCTGACCACTTACCAAGCGTCCGAGCGGAGGGAACGATATCCTCACCGCGGCCCAGGCGATAGGGTTACGGTTTTATTTTAAATGCTCCAGCAAGCTGTCAACTGGCTGGGGTTGCCTCGCTGACGGTTTCGGCTGGTACCGGGCGGGCCAGGCCAAAGTTGGCGAGTGCAGTCACAAAGACGTCGAGGGTAAAAGGTTTTTCGATGATGCGGTCGACCCGCAGGCGCTGAAATTCGGCGCGATCGGTCTCGCTGAGCCGGCCGCTCATCACGAAGATCAGGCCGGCGAAGGGCAGGTCGCGAGCGCGGCGGGCGAGTTCGAGGCCATTCAGGCCGGGCATGTTGAGATCCAGGATGAGGACATCAAAGGTGCCCGGTGCGGCGGAAAGTTTTTCCCATGCCAGGCGGCCGTTGGCGAGCGTGGTGACTTGATGGCCGTGATACTGAAGAATCTCACAGACCAGACTGGAGACGGCATCTTCATCATCCACGAGCAGGACGCGGGCGGTGCTGGGTAGGGCGGCGGAGGCGGTCGGAAGGACGGCGGGACTGGGAGCCGCTTCCGTGGAAGTGCGGATGGGAAGGCAGAGGTTGAAGGTCGTGCCGGTGCCGGGAACCGACTGCACATCGATGCTGCCACCCAGTTCAGTCACAAGATGCCAGACGGTGGCGAGGCCCAGGCCGGTGCCTTGGCCAACCGGCTTGGTCGTATAGAAGGGTTCAAAAATGCGTTCGAGCACATCGGGGGGCATGCCCAGCCCGTTGTCGCGCAGGCTGAGGCGAACCCAACCGGCCGGGGGAGTTTGGGTGCGCGATGGGTCGAGCGGCACGGCGGCATCGGCGGGCAGGGCTTTGGCTTCAATTTGGATCGATGGGGTCCATTTGTTCTCGGCGGGTTCGCGCGATAATTTCTCAATGAGGGTGTCGCGGGCGTTGAGCAGAAGATTGACGATGATCTGGTGCAGATCAGTGCCGGGCAGCCACAGGGTCGGCAGGTCGGAGGCAATGGTGCAGTCGAGGCGGATGCGCCGGTCGATGGCGTGGCGGAGCAGTTCGATATCGCTCTCGATGGCGGTGCGCAGGCGGATTTTTTCCGGCTTGCGGTCGGTTTTACGCTGGAAGGTGAGGAGCCGGCGGGTGATCTCGGCGGCGCGGATGGCCGCATCAATGATGATTTGCAGTTCTGAGGACAGCGGAGTTTGGCGATACTCG
>DASYOA010000174.1:0-4410 GCA_036008265.1 Opitutaceae bacterium | reverse complement strand
GCGCCCGAAAAGTTTCACGGTCTCGGCGCCTTCGATCCCGCCACCGGCGAGAGCCGCAAGTCCGCGCCGGGCACCCCGCCGGCCTACCAGGACGTCTTCGGCCAGGCGCTGGTGCGCTTCGCCCGCACCAACTCAAAAATCGTCGGCATCACCGGCGCCATGCCGGCTGGCACGGGTCTGTCCGCCCTGGCGACCCAGCTGCCGCGCCAGTTCTTTGACGTCGGGATTGCGGAGGAGCACGCCGTCCTGTTCGCCGCCGGACTCGCCACCCGCGGCATCCGGCCGGTTTGCGCCATTTACTCGACCTTCCTGCAGCGCGCTTACGATCAAATCATCCACGACGTCGCGTTGCAGAACCTGCCGGTGACTTTCTGCCTCGACCGCGCCGGCCTGTCGCCCAACGACGGGGCGACGCACCACGGCTTGTTCGACCTTTCCTACCTGCGCTGCATCCCGGGAGTCGTGGTGATGCAACCCAAGGACGAGGACGAACTCGTGGACATGCTCCACACCAGCCTGCAATTAAACGGCCCCGCATTCATCCGCTATCCGCGGGGCGCCGGCACCGGCGTGAAAATCAAGGACGAGCCGGCCACCCTGCCCGTGGGCCGCGCCGAGGTTCTGCAAGAAGGTTCGGATATCGTGATCTGGGCCCTGGGACCGATGCTGGCCGAGGCCCAGCGCCTCGCGGCCCGTCTCGCCCAGGAGGAAAAACTCTCGGTCGGCATCGTGAACGCGCGTTTCGTGAAGCCCCTCGACCGCGCGCTGCTGCTCAAGCAGGCGGCCGTCGTGCCGCTGTTTGTGACGATGGAAGATCACGTCATTGACGGAGGTTTCGGCAGCGCCGTCCTCGAAACCTTGCAGGAGGCCGGCGGCGAAACCGCCGTCGAGCGCATCGGCTGGCCCGACAAATTCATCGAGCACGGTTCGAGCGTGGACGGGCTGCGTGCCGCCCACGGCTTGGCGCCCGAGGACATCTATCGCCGCGTCCTCGCAAGCTGGCGGCGTATCAAATAAATTGTAGGAGCCTGCTTGCAGGCGAGAGGGTTGCCCAGGTGACAAAATTACTGGGCGCGTGATATCGCCTGCAAGCAGGCTCCTACAGTTGCGTGAAAGGCGGCCTGACGGGTCATGACAATTTGAAGACACACCCCGACCTGTCTCTTGACTCACAAATGCCGCTCTGCATCTTGGCTGCAAATGAGCCTGAACGCACCCAAAAGGCTGGTGGAAACCATTGATGGCACGGGCGGCATTGGGCCTGCCGTTGCCATTTTGGAAGCCCATCGCATGGGCGCGGCGCATCGCGCGATCAGCATCGTGGCGTGGAACGATTCCCGCACAAAAATGCTCATCACCCGGCGCGCAACCACCAAGGCGACCTGGCCCGGTTTCTGGAGCAACGCCGTTTGCAGCCACCCGCTGCCGAAGGAGCCGTATGCGGCGGCCGCGCGGCGCCGGCTCTGCGAAGAGTTGCAGTTCAGCGGCGAGGTCACCCCGGCCTTTCGCATGTTTTATGGACCCGTCCAGTGTCCCGTCTCCGGGGTGTTCGAGCACGAACTGGATCACGTATTCTACACCCGGTTGCCCGAAACCGCGCGGATCAGGCCAAACCGCGAGGAAATCTCAGCCGTGCGGTGGGTCGATCGGGCGCAATTGGCGGCACTGCAGCAGGCCGGGAAGATCACTCCTTGGTTTGCGATGATCCTGCAGCGGGTTCGCTGGGCTAAATAAGGGAGGTTGATCTCCATGCGTTTTCTTACGGCATTCTTTATTTTTCTTTTTGCCCTGTCCGTTCCCGGCCGATCGCAGCCGGCGGCGCCGACAGATGCGCCGGCCACGGCAAAAGAGCTGTGCGATGCCCTGATCACGGCCATGAAGAAAGGCTCGTCCGTGGATTTTGCCGCGCGGCGGGACCTGCTCGCTCCGGTCGTCCAGCGCGACTATGACCTGCCCTTTATGACCCGAATCGTGGTCGGGTCGGCATGGCGAAACTTTTCTGCAGACGACCGCCAGAAATTGGTGGAGGCCTTCACGGCTTTCAGCATCGCGACTTACGCGGAGAGTTTTAGCGGATATTCCGGAGAGCATTTCGAGGTGGATCCTTCGCCCACTCCGCTGCCGAGCGGGGACTGCATCGTTCACACCAAGCTGTTTACCAGTGATCCGGAACCGGTGCAGCTCGACTACCTGATGCGAAAAAGCGGCGATCACTGGCGGATCATCGATGTTTATCTCAGCGGCACGATCAGCGAAATGGCCGCCCGCCGCTCCGAATACTCCGCGGTTCTGCGCCAGGATGGCGCCAAGGGCCTCATCGACCTTTTGACGAAGAAAACGGCCGAACTTGGAAAGCCGTAGCGATACAGTTTGGAAGCAAGCAGGAGAAATTTGCGGCCCACACCCGCCGCCGAGGCTTCGCACTCGTCGCCATCGCGCCTCATGCGGGGTGAGGGCACCCCGCCCACAACCAGATTAAATTCGGTGTGAATATCGTGGCCAAACTATGCCACAATCTGCAAATCAGCGGCCGGGATCGTCGTAAAAACCGGCCGGCGGCAGGGTCGTCGATGTCTTTTCGCCTCTCAACTCGGCGGCCCGGTTCTGCCGGTACAAACTGCGCAGGGAAGCGTAGTAATCGATTGATTCCTTCTGGATTTCGTCGAGCGAGTCGAGGTTGCGTTCGCGTTGGTCGAAGCCGCCGGCGACGATGCGGCCGGTCGTGATGGCGTCGGGATAATTATCATTTAACGGCTCGTAGCGAAACGGATCGATATAGATATCAACGCCCTGGCCAATGCCATCGCGCGGGTTCGACGGGCCGAATATCGGGATGACCAGATACGGACCTTCGGGCATGCGCCAGGACCACAAAGTCTGGCCGAAATCGCCGACTTGTTGCGGCATTCCCCAATCGGTGGTCACGTCGGCCAGACCACCTGCGCCAAACGTACTGTTGAAGATGAAACGACCGCCCGTGGTGGCGGCGTCCTTGAGCCGCGCCTGCAGGACGCAATTGACCATCACGATCGGTTCATTGAGGTTATTGACGATCCGGTGGACCATGTCGCGAATCCAATCGGGCAGGGCCCAACGATATCCCTTGGCCAGCGGTTTGATCAGCACCCGGTCGAAAGCAACATTGAACGCGAAAATCTTGCGATTGAACGGCTCGATCGGATCGTTGTTCGCCTTGAACTCGGCGCGGGCGGCCGGGTCGCGCGGCACGGCGGCGCATCCCGCCATCAACAGCAGGGTCAACCCGATCATCGCGATTCGGATGAGCCTGTTAGTCATTCCGTTTTGTCTTTCTTTGTTATTTCCCGAACGGGAACTGCGTCAAAGAAAGCAGGCAGGACGAAAAGCGTGCAAAATAAGATAAAAAACAGGGAAAGGCTGAGGAACTTGCCCATTTCCGCCATCCCCGGGGATTTGGAAAGAGCCAGGCTGCCGAAAGCGGTGCCGGTCGTAAGGGCGCTGAAGATCACCCCGTAAGCCGTGGATGAGCCCAAGAGATCCGGTTCGCCCGACCGGTGGCGCATGACAAAATAAATATCAAAGGCGACGCCGATCCCGAGCATCATCGGAAGCGTGATGATGTTGGCAAAATTGATCGAGAGACCGAGCAGCGAGGCGGCACCCAGGGTAAAAAGCCCGGCCAAAAGCAAGGGCGCGAAGACCAGGACAACATCGTAAACGCTGCGCAAAACGAACAAGAGCAGAATGGAAATTGTCACCAGGGCCAGGAGCCCCGCCGTCGCGAAAGCCCGGGGAGCGAGCTGGGTCCATTCCTCCACCGCGATCGCTGATCCGACGGCTTGGGGAACGACTTCTTGCACGGCGCGGGCAAAGTGCCGGAGCACCTCACTGTCATGCATATTCCCTTTTGGATAGACCTCCACCCGCCAGCGGCCGTCCGGCGCGATCCAGTCCCGGCGAAAGTCGGGAGGCATCGTCTCGACCGAAACCGGCCCGGCCTGAAGCACCTGCCGCAGGTCGTCCAGGCGATAGTTGATTCCGGCGCTGAAATTGGTGGAAAGCGCGGGAACCGCGGTGGTGCCCCCCTTGATGATTTTGCGCAGCGCCGCCGCCAGGCGGGCCGCCGACGCGTCTCCCTTGGCTCCGAGCTGCGCCATATCGTCCGCGCAGCGGACGACGGCGGCCATGGCTTCACCCGGCGAGGGCGGCGGCTTGACGATCGGAGGCGTAAGGGTCGGTCCGAGCAACGAGGCCGCATCCTCCAGCGCCGCAAGTTTCGGCGCCTGATCATCGGGGATGAAGCTGCTGATGCTGAGCACATGGTCGACTTCAGGCAGTTGTTGCACCCGGTCGGCCGTCCTCATCGCCGCCGCGGAAGTGTCCATGTATTCAATATAATAAGGACAGCTATTCACATCGGACATGAGATCG
>DASYOA010000173.1:0-3992 GCA_036008265.1 Opitutaceae bacterium | reverse complement strand
TAAATAGGCCCACGACGTGAGATTCCCCGCACAGCTCGGAATGACAAAATAAAGAATGGGCCGCAAAGGCATGCGATGGGGCCAATTAAATCGAAAACGCACTAAATGAAAACCCGGCTTAACCCCTGCTGGCGAAATCCGCCATGGTCACGGCAAGCTTCGGAAATTCGCGGATTAACTGCTTATCGTTCGTCACCAGCCTGACACCTTTTTCTTCCGCCAATGCCGCATATTCGCAGTCATAAGCCGAACAATGCGACCGAGCCCGCAGGGACATCACCGCCGCGGACGCCACCACATGTTCCTTGCCTCGCATCAAGGCCTCGGCCCTTTGCATCGCCTCCCCGGCAGCCGGCCAATCCAGCAATTCCTGGCGCGCAAAACCGGCCAGCAGGTTGCGCATCTCCGAGCGCCAGAGCAAGGGGGCGTGCCAATCCGGGTCCATTTGTGCGCACGCCTCCGCCAAGGCCGTGAACGGACTGGGCAGCCAGAGATAGGCGATGATATTGACGTCAACGACGATCACGCCCTGCCCTCGCGCTTGGAGCGGTTTATTTGCTCCTCGGTCACCCGGATTTTCAGACGGGAGCGGAACTCCCTGGCTTCCGTGAGCAGCTCTTCCACGGGACGGCTGCCCGGGGTGAGGGCGGATTCCAACGTGGCCAGAATTTCGCGGTTCAGGCTGCGGTGATTCTGCTCCGCCCGCTTTTTCAACGCGAGGTGAAGCGGACGCGGAAGACCCTTGAGCGTGAGGGACGGCATTTGTGAAACCATAACGGAACCATTTCGGTTGTAAATGAGGCTGGTGCATCCGGACCTGACTTATCTTAACATGAAAGTGCGGGCAGCGGCGGCCTTCCCCTCATTTTTCCATTTGCGATGTTAACATCGCCGATTGGGCAAAGGATCCTCCTAGGTTAGGAATTCATTGATCAGAGCATTTGCGGACGTGCAAAAGCCAGGGTCACGCCGCGGCTTGGCTTTCATGAATGAAAAAGGTTAAAGCTAAATTTAACCGCGGATGACACGGATAAACGCGGATAAAATCCAGGTGGTTCGAGTCGAAATAAGAAAACGCAAGCTCGGGTTTGTTCCGTGACACAGAAATTGTAGCCGGGGTCACTGACCCCGGCACCGGCCTCAGCGAGGCCGGCTGCATCTAATGCGTCAAGCTACCGCGATTGATTCCCAAACCCCGGACGGCCCGTTACGGATAACGCGCCCCACCCCCTGGTTCAACCCAGCAATTTTTCGTAATCGGCCGGCGAGAGCAGCGCACTCGCATCAGCCGGGTTGGCCAGCTTGAGTTTCAAAACCCAGCCGGCGTCGTAGGGCGATTGGTTGAGGGTCTCGGGCGCGCTGTTCAGCGCTTCGTTCACCGCCACGACCGTGCCGGCCACCGGCGCGTAGAGGTCGCTCGCCGCCTTCACGCTCTCGACCACGCCAAAGGTCTCGCCCGCCTTGAGGGCCGCGCCGACCTTGGGCAGTTGCACGTAAGTGATGTCGCCGAGCGAATTCTGCGCATAGTCGCTGATGCCGACGGTCGCGGTGCCGTCGCCCGCAGGCTTCAGCCATTCATGGGATTTCGCATAACGCAGATCGGACGGGACGTTGCTCATGATGGTAAGTAAATTTTAGTCATGTCATTCCGAGCCGTGCGAGGAATCTCATGCTTTTGCGGGGTGAGGGCACCCCGCCCACAACACGAGATTCCTCGCACGGCTCGGAATGACAAAGAATATTTTATCGGATGCTAGCCTTTCTTCAATTCGACGAAGGGAGGCTTGGCCAGACGCAAATCGATTTTTGTGCCACGGATGTCCACCGCGAGCGGTGATGCGGCTGCGGCGGTTTCAACGAGCGCGGAACCGATGGCTTCGTTGAGCACGGGCGAAAGCGTGCCCGAAAGGACTTTGCCCACCGTCGCACCGTTGGGTCCGAGCACGGGCGTCTCCGCGCGCACGATGCGGCGGTCGCCGGTCTTGAAAAACACCACCTTGCGCGGCGCACCGGCTTGTTTTTCGGCCACCAGCGCGGCGCGGCCAATGAAGTCCGCGCCCTTGTCGAGCTTGACTGTCCAGCCGAGGCCGGCGGTGAGCGGCGAAATATCCTGGGTGATTTCGTGGCCGTAGAGCGGATAGCCCGCCTCGAGGCGCAGGCTGTCGCGCGCGCCCAGGCCGACCATTTCGAGCCCGTGCGGCGCGCCGGCGGCCAGCAGCGCGGTGGCGAGTTTTTCCGCCTCGCCCGCCGCGTGATATAGCTCGAAGCCGTCCTCACCCGTGTAGCCGGTGCGGCTGATGAGGCACGGCACGCCCGCGACCGCGCCTTCGGTGAAATGGTAATATTTAATGGCCTCGAGCTTCACCGTCGTGAGCGATTGCAGGATGGCCGCGGCGCGCGGGCCCTGTAATGCGAGCAGCGCGTAGTCGGCGCAGCGGTCGGTGATGGTCACATCGAACTTCGCGGCCTGCTCGCGGATCCACGCGAGGTCCTTGTCGATGTTGCCGGCATTGATGCAGAGGAAAAAATCCCCCGGGCCACGCATGTAAACGAGCAGGTCGTCCACCACGCCACCGTTCGCGTAGCACATCGGCGAGTAGAGCACGCGGCCGGGAAAAAGCTTGGCGACGTCGTTCGTGACGAGGTGATTCAAAAACTTCGCCGCAGCCGGCCCGCGCACGTCGACTTCGCCCATGTGGCTCACGTCGAACAGGCCGGCGGCGCGCCGCACCGCGAGATGCTCGGCGAGGATGCCCTTGTACTGCACCGGCATTTCCCAGCCGGCGAAATCCACGATGCGTCCGCCGTGCGCCACGTGGAAGGCGTGCAGGGGCGTGCGTTTCAATTCACTCATGCCGCAGATTGCCCCGGCAAAGTAGCAAGTAGCAAGTGCCAAGATGGCCGTGGAAAAACCAAATCACAAAGCAGCAAACGCCAAAAATTACGAATGTGTACAATCAAATTTCAAAGCTGCTCGTTATCCAATCCGTGTCCATCCGTGTCATCCGCGGTTAAAAACCCCGGTCTGATGCCCCGCACTTTGTTGTTCGCAAATCGCCGCATACCCTTACACTGGGCGGATGTTCTGGATCATCGTTACCGCGCTCATCACCCTCGTTGTTTCGGCGGCCTGCTCGCTTTTCGAGGCGATGATCCTGAGCACATCCGTGGCTGACGTCGAATCGCTCAAGCGCACCGCGCCGGTCCGCGGCCAGCAGCTGGAGAAACTGCGCGCCGAGCTCGACGAAACGCTCGCGGCGCTGCTCGCGCTCAACACCATCGCCACCACGCTCGGCTCGGTCATGGTCGGCGCGCTGGCCGCGCGGCAGTTCGACAACCTGTCGCTCGGTCTCATCATCGGCGGGCTCACCGTCGTGATGCTGGTGTTTTCCGAGGTGATTCCCAAAAACATCGGCGTGTCCTACCGGCGGGTGCTGCAGCCGGCCGTGGTCATCCCGCTCGCGGCACTGCGGCGCATCCTCAGCCCGGTCACGTTCCTCAGCAACCTGATCGTGCGCGTCATCATCCGCGAGGCGCCGTCGGCCTACAAATCCGACGAGGAAATCATCCTGCTGGCCGAGCGCGGCGCGCAGCAGGGCACGCTGACGAAGAGCGAGTCGAACATCATCGCCAATGCGCTCTCGCTCGACGACGTACGCGTGAGCGAAATCATGACACCGCGCACGGTCGTCACCGCGCTGCGCCGCAACGCCACCGTGGGCGAGGTGTTCCACGAATATCCCAACCTCCCTTTTGGCCGCATGCCCGTTTACGGCAAGAACATGGACGACATCGCCGGCCTCGTGCGCCGGCGCGATTTGCTCAAGGCCAAGGCCAACGACCAGGACTTCGAGCTGGTCGAAAAAATCATGCAGGAGGTGCATTTCATCCCCGAAACCGTGACCGTGGCCAACGCGCTGCAGGTTTTCTTGAAAGCCCACCAGCAGATGCTCGTCGTCGTCGATGAGTTTGGCTCGACCTCGGGCGTCGTC
>DASYOA010000172.1:0-2045 GCA_036008265.1 Opitutaceae bacterium | reverse complement strand
CACTGCGCCGGCGCAGTGCCGAACATCGAACGCCCAACATCCAAGGCGAACTACGACCCGTTAGGGCACGCGTTCGCATTAGAATGGCCGATCAAATGGTTGAAATTGGGAGTTGGACGTTCGATGTTGGATGTTGGATGTTCGCGGAGGGCGTTTTCGCCCTCCGCGCCCTCGTTTCAGCTTGCGCGTGCCCAAGCCGCCGCGCACAAACGCGTTTCATGGAAAAACTGGCTTTGCTTTCCGTCAGCGACAAACACGGCCTGGCCGACTTTGCCACGGCCCTCGTGAAAAAACATGGCTACCGGCTGCTTTCGACCGGAGGCACGGCCAGGCTCCTGGCCGAGCGCGGGCTGCCCGTGACGGAAGTGAGCCAGCACACCGGCTCGCCGGAAATCATGGAAGGCCGCGTCAAGACGCTGCACCCAAAAATCCACGGCGGCCTGCTCGCCCGGCGTGACAAGCCGGAGCACCTCGCCCAGGCGGCGGAGCATGGCATCGCGCTCATCGATCTCGTCGTGGTGAACCTGTATCCCTTCGAGCAGACCGTGGCGAAACCCGGGGTGCATTTCGAGGAGGCGATCGAGAACATCGACATCGGCGGGCCGTCGATGCTGCGCAGCGCGGCGAAAAACCACGAGAGCGTGACGGTGGTGTGCGACCCGGCCGACTATGACGCCGTGCTTGCGGCGCTCGACCAACCGGCCGGGCTGGCAGCGTTGCGCCGGCGGCTGGCGTTGAAAGTCTTCCAGCGCACGGCAAGCTATGACGCGGCCATCTCAGGCTATCTCGCCGCGCAGGCGGAGGCGCCCGACCTCGCGGCGCTCGCGGGATTCCCGGAAAAACTCACACTTTCCTGGGATAAGGCCCAGGCGCTGCGCTATGGCGAAAATCCACACCAGCAGGCCGCTCTCTACGGCACCTTCCACGAGCATTATCAGCAGCTCCAGGGCAAGGAGCTCAGTTACAATAATATTTTGGACATCACATCGGCCACCTACCTCATCGGCGAATTCGAGCGGCCGACGGTGGCGATCCTGAAGCACACGAATCCCTGCGGTGTCGCCAGCGCGGATTCGCTTGGTGCGGCCTGGGAACAGGCCTATGCCACGGACAAACAGGCACCGTTCGGCGGCATCATCATCGTCAACCAGACGCTCGATGGCGCGTTGGCGAAGACGATCGCCGAGATTTTCACCGAGGTGATCATCGCGCCGCGCTTCAGCGACGAGGCCCTCCAGGTTTTTGGCAAAAAGAAAAACCTGCGCCTGATGGTGGCCCGGCAGGGCATCGGCGCGGATTCGCTGCAGGAAATCCGCTCGGTGGTCGGCGGCGTGCTCGTGCAGGACCGCAACCGCACCCTCGGCAACATCAACGAATTCAAAGTCGTGACGAAACGCCAGCCGACGCCCGAGGAATGGGCCGGCCTGTTGTTTGCCTGGAAGATCTGCAAGCACGTCAAATCGAACGCCATCGTTTATGGCCGCGGCGAACGCACGCTCGGCGTCGGCGCGGGGCAGATGGCGCGGGTGGACAGCTCGCGCATCGCGGTGTGGAAAGCCAAGGAGGCCGGGCTCGACCTGCGCGGCTCGGTCGTGGCGAGCGAAGCGCTGTTTCCCTTTGCCGACGGATTGATTGCCGCGGCCGAGGCGGGCGCAACCGCGGCCATCCAGCCCGGCGGCTCCGTGCGCGACGACGAAGTCATCAAGGCGGCGGACGAACGCGGAATGACCATGGTCTTCACCGGCATCCGGCATTTCAAGCACTGAGTACCTGCTTGGAACCCTTGTGGGCGGGGTGGGGACACCCCGCCCACATTTTCAAACTGAACCGCGGCGGATAATCCGCCGTACCTTTAAAATCATGTGTTTTCCAACAACTGGCTAGCCTGCAGCGCGATTTTACTTCACCGTTGGCGGGATGTTCGACCCGGTTGAAAAACTAAAGGAGTTTGTCCGCCACCCGAGCGTGTCGGCCGATCCCAAATTCAAGGAGGGCATGAAGGGTGCGCGGGAGTTTGTCGCGGGCCTGCTGCGCGAAATGGGTTT
>DASYOA010000171.1:0-1844 GCA_036008265.1 Opitutaceae bacterium | reverse complement strand
CCAACGCGACGGCCAGCGCGAGCCCGGCGGCCAGCCACGGCTGAAGTGCCTGGGGGGCGCGTGCGCCGGGCGCGGACGGTGACCGGGGTTCGGTTTTTTCGCCGCGGGCCAGCAACCAGGCGAGTCCGCCGAGCAGCAGCGCCGTCACGCCCAGCACGGCGTAGCCGGTGGCATCGTGCCAGGTGTGGCTGATGTCCACGCCCCGGTTGGCCAGCAGCGTCAGCATGAGCGAACGGAAAAAATTCATGGCGAGCGCCAGCGGCGCCGCCAGCGCGATGAGGACGACGCGCGACCACGGCCGGCGCACGAGCGCCGCGGAGAAAAAGAAACCCGCGAACATGCAGGAAATCAGGCTGCGCACGCCGCTGCACGCCTCCTCGACCCCGACCGTGGAGCCGGCCAGCTCGATGAGATTGCCGTCGCGGATCGCGGCGATCCCGAACAGATGCAGCGTGGCGAGCACGGAGCGCGTGACTTCGAGCTGCAGGCCGAGCGTGAGGCGCATGTAGGTGCCTGGTGGAATGGGCGCGCACAGCAGCCACAGGAAAATTGCCGTGAATGAAATCCAGTTAAACGGCACGAGGCGCACCGGCTCGCTCGCGAAGGCCAGCCAGCCGGCCAAAAGAATGAGCACGAGGGCGCAGGCGAGCGTGAAACCCACCAGGGCGTGCGACCAGTCGAGCGCGGCGGTGAAGAGGCCGCCGGTCGCGAGCGCGGCCAACCCGGCGGCGAGCAGCCCCGCCAGCGCGACCGCGGTGGCGCCACGCGCGGGCAAAAACCGGGCCGGGCCGGTCGTGCGGCTTTCGTGCAACAGCAGCAGGAAAATCAATGGCATAAAAAGCCCGTGCGACAGCTCCGGGTTGTGGCGCCATTGCGGCCAGAGCAGCGCGCTGAACGCTGCGACCAGCACCGCCAGCAGGACGAGATTGATTCGCGCGAGCGGGGAGAGGGACATGCGCGGGCTGGGTGAAACCGGTTTCATTGGGTGTCGGCCACCGGTTTGTCCGGGTAATGTTCAAACAACGCATAGGTCACGTCGAGGGCGAGCGGCTGGAGCATGACGGGGGAAGACAGGTTGTCATTCGCGGTTGCGTAGGCGATTTCGAAGGGTGGCGGCTGGAACAGGGGCAGGATGTTCCCAATCCGTTGCTGGTCGGATTTCCCACGAAAAAAAGCCTCGGCCTGGTCGAGATCACCGAAGGTAGGGAGACCGATCTGTCGAAGTGTGTTGCGTGCGGTCTGCAGGTCCATCCAATCGCCGTTGACGCCGGCGGCGCAGAAGAGGGCGACATTGGCTTCATAGGTGGAGATGGTCGGCGGCAGGGGTTCACGCCGGAGCTTTTCGAGAAGCTCGGCGAACAAGCCCGGATCGGGGTGGCGGATGAAATGCGCGCAAAGCAGTTCAATCAAGGCCGGGCTGGTCGGGGTGTTGAGGACAAGCTCCACTTCATTGCGCACGAGGCTCGTCCAGCCTTTCGCGGCAAAAGCATCGAGGCGCAAAGCGGAGATATCCTGCCCGGGCAGGAAGCTCGCGGTGTAATTGAGGGCGGTCAGGGTGTCATCCGGAAACCCGAGGGCGGTCAGTTCGCTGGCCTGATAGTAGGCGGCATAAGACATATCCACGCGCAGGTCGTGCAAGGCCGCGTGCGCCTCGTTGGTGCGGCCGGTCTCGATCAGCAGCTCGATTTCCACCAAGTGGCGCAGGCCGGGGGCCAGGGGATAGTCTTTGGCGAGCAATTGCAGCAACGGCCTGGTGTCGCCCAGGCGGCGCGTCGCAAAAAAGAGCGCCTGCATCCAGATCGGGGTGTGCGCCGCATCGTGGACGAGAAACTCAGGCGCCTCCT
>DASYOA010000170.1:0-3933 GCA_036008265.1 Opitutaceae bacterium | reverse complement strand
TCGGCGTGCCGGCGTTCGAGACGCGGGATATTTCCGCGCTGCTGCGCGTCAAGCCGGCCAACGCATCGGTTTTGCTTTCACGGCTCGCCGGCCGCGGTTTCGTGCGCCGGCTGGCGCGGGGTCGGTGGTCGACCGGGGCTCAGCCCAACCGCGAGCAGCTCGCGGAGCAGGTGGCCGCGCCTTCGCCCGCTTATGTTTCGCTGCAATCGGCGCTATTCCGGCACGGCCTGATTGAGCAAGTGCCCGAGGTGCTTTATGCGGTCACACTTGGCCGTGCCCGGCGCGTCCGGACACCGGCCGGCACAGTGTCATTGCATCGGATGCCGCCCGCATTGTTTGGCGGATATGAGACGGCCGACGACGGCACCAAGGTCGCCACGGCAGAGAAAGCGCTTTTCGACCTACTTTATCTCAGCCCCACGCGCTCGCGCCTGTTCACCAGTTTGCCGGAGATGGAGCTGCCCCAGTCGTTTCGATGGAACGAAGTCGCCCGCTGGACAAGAAAGATCGCCGGCAAGAGCCGCCGTGCGTTCGTGAAGCAGAAGCTGGCCGTCCTGAAGTCGGCGCATGCCCGGTCAACCGGAGTCTAATGCCCTGAGTTTATTTAAGGGCTTTCGTTGCACTCGGCCCTTGCCCATCGCCTGCGGCCGGCCTATCTTTTTCCACCAGCGTTCTCTCAGCACCCAAGGGAAACCATGAGCAAAATACGAGTCCTGGTCGGCACCAAGAAGGGCGCGTTCATTCTCACCGCGGATGGCAAGCGCGAGAAATGGAAGGTCAGCGGCCCGCATTTCGCAGGCTGGGAAATCTATCATCTCAAAGGCTCGCCCGCCGACCCGAACCGGATCTACGCGTCGCAGACGAGCAGCTGGTTCGGCCAGATCATCCAGCGCTCCGACGACGGCGGGAAAACCTGGAACACGCCGGGCAGCAGCCCGGAGGAATTGAAAGGCCAGGAAGGTTTTCCGAGGGGCGAGAGCAACAAATTCGTCTACGCCGGCGAGGCCGGCACGCACAAGTGGTACGACGGCACACAGCATCCGTGGGAGTTCAAGCGCGTCTGGCATCTCGAACCATCGGCCACCGACCCGGACATCGCCTTTGCCGGCGTGGAGGACGCCGCGATCTTCAAAACCACGGACGGCGGCGAAACCTGGAAGGAACTGCCGGGTTTGCGCAGCGCCAAGGGCCATCTCTGGCAGCCGGGTGCGGGCGGGATGGCCGTTCACACCATCATTCTCGATCCCCAAAATGCGAACCGGATTTACGTCGCCATTTCCGCGGCCGGCGTGTTTGGCAGCGACGATGGCGGGAAAAGCTGGAAGGCCATCAATCGCGGGTTGAAATCGCCCTATGAACTGCCCGACCCGGACGCGGAAGTCGGGCACTGCGTCCACCCCATCGCCCTGCACCCATCGCGGCCCGAGGTTTTGTTCATGCAAAAACATTGGGACGTGATGCGCAGCGACGACGCCGGCGAACAGTGGCGCGAAGTCAGCGGCAACCTGCCGAGCGATTTCGGTTTCCCGATCGAGGTCCACGCGCATGAACCGGAAACCATTTTCGTCGTGCCGATCAAGAGCGACTCCGAGCATTACCCGCCGGAAGGCAAACTGCGCGTCTATCGCAGCAAGACCGGCGGTGACAAGTGGCAGCCGCTCACGAAAGGACTGCCCCAAAAGGATTGTTACGTGAATGTCCTGCGCGAAGCCATGGCGGTGGATTCGCTGGAACCATGCGGCGTGTATTTCGGCACGACGGGCGGCCAGGTTTATGCCTCGGCCAACGGCGGCAATTCATGGAACGCCATCGTGCATGACCTGCCGGCGGTGCTGTCGGTCGAAGCCCAGGTGTTGCGATGATCCTGGGAACAGCAGATGAAACCACGGATTTCACAGATAGGCACGGATGAAGAGCCTGTTACCACCTCGAGGCATGTTTTCCATCCGTGAGAATCCGTGTGATCCGTGGTCAATAACGGTTGAATTTCTATGATCCGTGTGGTGCTACCATTTCATTTGCGCAACCTGGCGCGCGTGGACGGTGAGGTCGAATTGGAAGTGAAGGATCCGGCGACGCTGGGCGCCCTGCTCGACGCGCTGGAGGCGCGTTACCCCGTATTGCGCGGGACAATTCGCGACCACGGCACGCTGAAGCGCCGACCATTCGTGAGATTTTTTGCCTGCAAAGTGGATTGGTCCTTCGAGCCGCCGGAAGCTCAATTGCCCGATGCGGTGGCCAGCGGCACCGAGCCATTCCTGATTATTGGAGCGATCGCCGGGGGGTGAGAAGGTTCAAAGTTTCCGGTTCACGGTCGTCACTTGTGATTCATCCCCTGTCACCTGCCACTTGTTACCTGTTACTTGCTACTGCTTGGGC
Source organism: Opitutaceae bacterium (assembly GCA_036008265.1). GTDB lineage: Bacteria > Verrucomicrobiota > Verrucomicrobiia > Opitutales > Opitutaceae > DASRHD01. Next base: position 1,554 of record DASYOA010000170.1, on the reverse strand, counting down.
GGAGCCGGGTAGTGACCCTATTTTTAAGCGGAAAAGTCATTTTCTTATTTCCTTTGTTTTTGCAAATCGCCGGGCGCCTGGATTACCCAAGTTTATAAAGTAAGATAACTTAGCGTTTTCACGATCTTGCGTCTGAAGTGAGCTTATTGCAAAACGTAAAAAAACTACCCAATTCCAATCGGCCGAAATGTCACTAGATCATTTTTGGGTTAGGCAGAGCATAACAGGTGAAATTGTCATTCCGGGTTAACATGAGAATCACCGCACAATAATGCGATAAGGACATGGATACGCTCTGCTAACGCGCGATTGCCTTGTTCATCCAAACCGTTTGCTTTGTGCCCACGATCGCCGTGTATCGGCCATTAATCATGAAGATGAACCTCTCGAAAGTGAAAGTGGCGCCCCCTGCCCCGATCGTATCGGGGCTCAGTGAAAACTTCGGGTTGAGCAAAACGGTGGCCACCCTGGTCGCGTTCTTCATCATCGCCCTTTGCGCCCTCGCCGTGGTTTGGTTTGTCCGGTCGGCTCCCCCGCGCACCATCACCATTTCCGCCGGCAAGCCGGGCAGCACCTACGAGCGGTATGCCGAACAGTACAAAGCGAAACTGGCCGCGCACGAAGTGAATCTTCAGATCGTTGGCTCCGAAGGTTCCATGCAAAACCTTCATCGGTTGAGATCATCGCCATCAAGCGTCGACATCGGCTTTGTGCAGGGTGGATTGACGGAGGGCCGGAACGTGGACGACTTGATTTCCCTGGGCAGCATCGCGTACCAGCCGCTGTTCATTTTCTACCGCAGCTCGACGACATTCACCCTCCTTTCAGAACTGGCGGGAAAGCGGATCGCGGTGGGAGCCAAAGGCAGCGGGACGCGCCCGCTCGCCCTCGCCTTGCTCAAAGCCAATGGCATTACCGGCCCGCCCACCACGTTGCTGAATCTTGACGCGGACGAGGCGGCGACGGCCCTCTTGGCCGGAAAGCTGGACGCGATTTTCCTGATGGGAGAGTCGGCCCAGCTCCAGACCTTGAAGACCCTCCTCCACTCGCCCGATATCCAACTCTACAGTTTCACGCAGGCTGATGCGTATGTCCGACGGAAAGAGTTCACTTACCTGAACAAGCTGGTTCTCCCGGAAGGCTCGATCGATCTCGGCACGGATTTGCCGGCCCACGATGTGGTGCTCATCGGTCCAACGGTGGAACTGGTGGCACGAAAGGATTTGAATCCGGCCATATCCGACCTCCTCATCGGAGTCGCCCAGGATGTCCACAAGCCTGCGAGCATCCTCCAAAAACAAGGGGAGTTCCCAGCCCCGCTCGTACATGAATTCACCATTAGCGATGATGCCCTGCGTTATTACAAATCGGGCCAAAGTTTCACCTACAAGTACCTTGATTTCCGGCTCGCGAGCATCATCAACCGGATCGCGGTGGCCTTTCTGCCGCTCGTGCTCGTTCTGGTTCCGGCCATCCGTTTTTTTCCCAACGCCTACAAATTTAGAATCCGGTTGCGGTTTTATCATTTTTATCGACAGCTCATCCGCCTCGAAC
>DASYOA010000169.1:0-3466 GCA_036008265.1 Opitutaceae bacterium | reverse complement strand
CCCGGGGGCGACGGCGACTTATGTGAACGACAAGGCAATGTCGGCGGGCGCATTCGTCTCGGCGGCGACGCAGGACATCTGGTTTGCGCCCGGAGGGATCATGGGCGCGGCCGCGGCGGTGACGGCCACAGGGGATGACATCCCGGAAACAATGCGGTTGAAATTGACCAGCTTCCTGCGCGCCAAGACCCGCGCCGTCTCGGAGGGCCGGGGCTACCGCGGCGATGTGCTGGCAGCGATGATCGACAAGGACTTTGAGCTGAAAATTGGCGACAAGGTGATCAAACCCGCGGGCGGACTGCTTTCGCTCGATGCGGAGGAGGCCGTCAAAAGTTACGGCTCTCCGTTGCAGCCGTTGCTCGCCGCGGGCGTTGCAAAAGACCTCGACGACCTGCTCGCGAAAAAATTCGGGGCGGGCAATTACGTCGTGACGCGGCTTGACGTCACCTGGTCGGAGCGGCTCGCCGTCTGGCTCAACGAATTCTCGGCCGTGCTCATCGGGCTCGGGTTGCTGGCGTTTTTTCTTGAGTTCAAGCTGCCGAGCCACGGCGCATTTGTCCTTACGGGCGCGGTGTTGCTGGGCCTGGTTTTTCTCGGGCACTACGTGGCCGGATTCTCCGGGCACGAGCCGATCCTCGTGTTTGCGATCGGATTGATCCTGGTGGCGCTGGAGCTGGCTTTTTTTCACAGCGCGGGATTTCTCGGCCTGGTCGGCCTCTTCATGATGTTTGGATCGCTGGTTTGGTCGATGGCCGACCTCTGGCCCAATCAACCGGTGACCTTTTCCGGCGGGGTGTTTCTCGCGCCGCTGCTTAATCTCGGGCTTGGCATGGTGATCGCGGTGGTCGTGGCCGTGGCGATCGCGCGCTTCCTGCCGCGAGCCTGGCTGTGGGACAGGTTTGTGATCAAGGCGACGGTCTCCTCCGTGGCGCAAAAGGCCGGCGGCGGGTCGGACGTTGAGACCGATTCCCTCGTCGGACGGCGTGGCCTGGCCATGACGGCATTGCGGCCCGCGGGGCAGATTGAAATCGATGGCCGGCGCTATGAGGCCAAGGCGGCCCTCGGTACGATCGACCCCGGTGTGGCGGTCGTGGTGACCGGGCGCGAGGACTTTGCGCTCACGGTGGAAAGGGCGGCCTCATGAACACCATTCTACTGCTGTTTATCCTCGGGCTGGTGTTCTTGTTTTTTGAGGTATTCACGCCTGGGCCCATCTTTGGCATTCTTGGCGGACTGACGCTGATCGGCGGCATCGCGATGGCGTTTGGCAGTTACGGCGCGAACATCGGGCTGCTTGCCGCGGTGGGTGCGATTATGGCCGTGAGCGCGACCCTTTATGCCGAGCTCGTGTGGCTGCCCAAGACCCGCTTCGCGCAAAAACTTTCGATCAAGTCCACTTCCGGCTCAATTGACCGGCAGCTGCCGGTGCCGCCCGGGGAAGTCGTCGGCAAGACCGCCGAGGCGTTGACGACGCTCGCGCCCAGCGGCTATGTGCTCGTGGAGGGCCGGCGCTACGAGGCGTTTTCGCAGAGCGGGCACGTGGCGCGCGGCGAGCAATTGCTCGTGGCCGGCCTGGACAATTTACGCCTTATTGTAACCAAAAAATAAATACCATGGACCTCATAACCATCCTGATCATCGTCGGCGCAGTCGTCGCTCTCGTCATCCTCGCGCTGATTTTTTCCTTCGTCAGCGTCTGGGTGAAGGCGTTTCTCAACGGCGCCCCCGTCGGCATCATCAGTCTTATCGCGATGAAGTTCGGCGGGGTGCCCTATGGCCTCGTGGTCGAGGCGCGCATCAATGCCGTCAAGTCCGGCATCAACCTCACCACGGACCAGATATCTGCGCACTACCTGGCCGGCGGCAATGTGGTGCCGACGATCCAGGCGCTGATCGCGGCGCAGAAGGCCGGCCTGAAGCTCGATTGGGACCATGCGTGCGCCATCGACCTTGCGACCAAGGGCTCGGAAAAATCCGTCATCGAGGCCGTGCGCACTTCCGTCGATCCGAAGGTGATCGATTGTCCGAATCCAGCCAGCGGACGCACGACGATCGACGGCGTGGCCAAGGACGGCATCCAGGTGAAGGTGAAGGCGCGCGTGACGGTGCGCACGCACCTCGAGCGCTTTGTCGGCGGTGCGAAGGAAGAGACGATCATCGCCCGCGTGGGCGAGGGCATCGTTTCCACCATTGGCTCGGCGGAAAGCTACAAAAAGGTGCTCGAGTCGCCCGACAGCATTTCCAAGACGGTGCTGGCGCGCGGCCTCGACGTCGGCTCGGCCTTTGAGATTTTGTCGATCGACATCGCCGACGTGGACGTCGGCGAAAATGTCGGCGCCAAGTTGCAGCAAGCCCAGGCCGAGGCGAACAAGAGCATCGCGCAGGCCCAGGCCGAGATCCGCCGCGCCGCTGCGGTGGCGGTCGAGCAGGAGATGAAGGCGCGGGTGCAGGAGATGCAGGCCAAGGTCGTCGAGGCGCAGGCCCAAGTGCCGCTCGCGATGGCCGAGGCTTTCCGCAGCGGCCGGCTCGGGGTGATGGATTATTACAAGATGCAAAATATCCAGGCCGATACGTCCATGCGGACGAGCATCGCCAATCCCGACGAGAAAAAGTGAGGCGTTATGGACTGGATCCTCAACCATCTGTTTATCGTCGTCTTCGTCGCCATCGGGGTGGCGAACATGCTGGCCAAAGCGAAAAAGGCCGGCGCGCAGCAACGCACGTCGCAGCCGGCGCCGAGAACCCTTGATCCCGACACGGCGGAGCGCACCCGCCGCGTGCAGGAAGAAATCCGCCGCAAGATCGCCGAACGCGCGGGCCGCCTGCCGATGACCCCGCCGGTCACGTCCCCCTCGCCGTCGGCCGGATCGCCCCCGCAGAATATTTTCCAAGAGCTGGCGCGGCAGATGGCCGAAACCAAAAGGATCGCCGAGCTGCAGCAACGGGCGCAGGCCGCCGCCGAGGCCGAGGCGCAACAGCGGGCGGAAGACGAACGGAAATCGAGGGAGGAGGCCGAAGCCCGGCACCTGGCGGAAGTCCAGCGCACGCTGCAGAGACAATCGCAGACCGTGGCGATGGCGGCGGTTTATAGCGGGACGGACACCAATGCACGCGATCGATTATTGGCGGACCTGCGCGAGCCGGACAGCCTGCGGCGCGCGTGGCTGTTGCGCGAAATCCTCGGCGAGCCCGTTGGGCTGCGGTAGCACCAGCGGGGCAGGCATCGTTCTCGTTATCGAGACATTTGAGAGTACGAGAATGAGTATGAGAACGAGTACGATTTGTCTGGGATAACACCCAATCACCCATCACTCGATGCGCACCCGATCGTAACCGGTCGTGGGCATTCCGTAGATTTTGCCATTGATTTCTATCTGCAGGTTTTTGCCCACAGTGTAAGTGATGAAAACGGCGCCGTGCTTGCTGACCGGAATGCGATCGCCGGCGGCCAGGGTGCCACGGTAGA
>DASYOA010000168.1:0-2740 GCA_036008265.1 Opitutaceae bacterium | reverse complement strand
CTATCATTTTCAATTTCTGTCTAAAGTTAGCGATAGCCCACGCTAAGACAAGCGTGGCGAAGCCGATCCGACTGGTCCGCATTGGCGGTTAGATCATCCAATTTTTGCAGCGCGCAGCAGCGTCAGGATTGCACTGCGGATTTCAGAGGGGAGTTTTGGCCATGCTAAGACGAGTTCGGACAGCCCAGTCCAGACTGCGTCGGCATTCTGGGAAGCCATTGAGGAAGATGGCGGCTGGTTCAGGCCGCATGAATTTTCACTCTGAACGACTTCCAAATCATGGCCGGAGGTTCGAGTCCCCTCGGGCACCACGCATGGCAATGCGATGCGTGCCCTGCGTAGCGCGAAGAACGAAGCAGGGCAGCTGTTCGTGCCGATCGTCTCATTGGAGGCTTGAAAAAACGTTGGACGTTGGGCGTTGGACGTTCGATGTTGGGCGTTGGACGTTCGACCTGTCCTCCGTAGCCTTGGCGAAGGAGGATGTTGGGCGTTCATCGCCCCCATGAAAAAAGACGCCATCCTTGCCAAGTTCAAAGCCGAGAAGGTCATCGCCTTGATCCGCGCCGATTCGCCGGACGGCCTGCTCGATTGCGCGAAGGCGCTCGCTGCCGGCGGGCTCACCAGCATCGAGCTCACCATGACCACGCCTGGCGCCATCCGCATGCTCGAAAAGGCCACTGTCGAGCTGCCTGATTTTCTCTTCGGCCTCGGCACCGTGCTCGACGTCGAGACGGCGCGCGCGGGCATCCTCGCCGGCGCGAAATTCATCGTCACACCCGCCCTGCGGCCCGACGTCATCAAACTCTGCCGCCGTTACAGCGTGCCGGTCTTCAGCGGCGCGCTCACGCCAACGGAGATCGTCAACACCTGGGAAGCCGGCGCGGACGCGGTAAAGATTTTCCCGGCGGAATTTTTCGGCCCGGCCTACATCAAGTCGATCAAGGCGCCATTCCCGCACATCGACTTCGTGCCGACGGGCGGGGTGAATCCGGAAAACGTGGGCGAATTCTTGAAGGCCGGCGCATTTGCGACCGCCGCGGGCAGCTCGCTCGTCGAGGGCAAGGCACTGAAGGAAAAAAACTGGGCCGCGATCACGGCGAAAGCCAAGGCGTTCGTCACCGCGGTAGCGGCGGCCGGGGTGAAGTAACCTTCACCCAACGCTGAAGTCCGATTTCACCCTCCTTCGCTCTGCGAGCTACGCAGGGCACAGCCACAAAGGTGCGGAGAACACAAAGATCGATCCAGTTTTTACCACGCATGTCCACTCATTGCCTGCCCTCCGTAGCTCCGAGAGCGAAGGAGGGTCACTGATGACAGACTTGTCCGATCCCGAAACGGTCGTGCAAAGGCAACTCGACGCCTACAATGCGCGTGATATCGAGGCGCTTGTGGCGACCTACGCTGAGGATGCCCAGCAATTCGAACATCCATCGAAGTTGCTGGCCACCGGTTCAGCGGAATTGCGCGCGCGCTTCGCTGACCGATTCAAAGAGCCCAATCTCCATGCGGTGCTTATCAATCGCATCGTGATGGGCTCGGTCGTGATCGATCAGGAAAAGGTGGACCGGACTTTTCCTGAGGGCGCCGGCACGATCGAATTGGTCGCGATCTACGAGGTGCAAAAGGGCCGGATTGCCAAAGCGTGGTTCATCTCTGGCCCCAAGACGCTCAACGCCGAACGCTGAACTTCGAAAGTTCAACGCTTGGCGATATCTTGCGCGGCCAACCCGGCCTTTGCATCCGAAATTTCCTGCAACGCAGCCCGGAGACTGGGGATGCGGATCGGTTTGCTGATATAACTGTCCATGCCGGCGGTGAGACAAAGGGCGCAATCTTCGCGCACGGCATTGGCCGTCATGGCAATGATGCGGATGCCGCGCATTCCGGTGCGGGTGGCCTCCCACTTGCGGATTTGGCGGGTGGCCTCAAAACCATCCATGACCGGCATCAGGCAGTCCATGAGAACCACGTCGTAAGGCGTCCGCTTGACCGAGTTGACCGCATCCCGGCCGTTGCTGACGATGTCGGCGGTACAGCCGATTTTTTCGAGCATCAACAGGGCGATGCGGCGATTGATATCGTTGCCCTCGGCCACCAGGATGCGCAGGGGATGCGGCAAAGGAACCACGTCGGAGGAAGGAAGCTCTGCACTGGAAGGCATCCCGGACGGCTTGGGCTTGCCGCACAACGCAAGTAGACAATTGAAGAGCTGTGATTGTTTGACGGGTTTGAAAACTTCCCCGTCAAATTTTTCGTCCGAAGGCGATATTTGCCGCCGGAAATCAGTAATGGGCCGAAGCCCGATGGATTTAAGTCCGGCCAGGTTTGGGTCGGAATGAATTTCCCCGGCCAATCCCTGCCATTGAGAGCCGGGCTGTTGGGTGTCCACCAAAAGAATTTGGAATGCCTGGGCGGGATTTTGGGCGGCTGAGCGGAGGCGAATGATGGCTTCAGCCGGGTTGGCCACGGTTTCGCAGGAGAGGTTCAAGGAGCGAAGGGTCATTTCGACGGCCTGGCGGGTGGCAGGGGAAGATGCGAGCAGGAGAAGGCGCGTCCCGGCCAGCAACTGGGTGTCGATCGGGGCCGAAGCGCCCGGGCTGACTTCAAGTTGTATTTCGAAGGAGAAGGTCGAGCCCTTGCCGGGCTCACTTTCCAGGCTCACCTTGCCGCCCATCAGTTCGACCAGGCGGCGGGAAATAGCCAGGCCGAGGCCGGTGCCTCCAAAACGACGGGTCGCGGA
>DASYOA010000167.1:0-2909 GCA_036008265.1 Opitutaceae bacterium | reverse complement strand
CGGCCCGGGCGGCGCGGTGACGGCGGCGAACTGCTCGTCGTTGAGCTGCGCGCGGAAGTCGATGGGGGGGACGCCGTCGGGCCCGCGCTGGTTTTCGAGAACAAACTCCATTTGAGGCATCAACCCTCACGCAAAGACGCCAAGGCGCAAAGGGAAATTTTTAAAGAGTTGAACCGCGAATGGACGCGAATGAACGCCAATAACTGATTTTTTCCCACGGATGCCGCGGATAAGCACGGATAGGGAGCGGGCAGATTTGGGGTGGAACGCGGCGTCCCGACGCGTTCCGCCTTTTTTTGCCAGACCAGTCTCAGTGATCCTCCTTTGCTCTCCGAGCCACGGAGGGCAGGCAATCAGCGTGCAGCAACGGTAAATATCTGGGTTTGGTCATCCGCGCCTATCCGCGTCATCCGCGGGAAAATCCGACTGTTTTATTAGCGTCGATTCGCGGTTTCTCGTCACAACAAAACCGGTTCGTTGGCCTCAAGCAGCGGCCTGCTTACTTCGAGTAGATCTTTATGTTCTTGAACTGAGCTTCCATTTTATCGCTGGCATCCTCCTGGGTGTAGACGCCGCATTTGAAGTAATGCGAGCTGCCTCCGAAATCCCGGGCTGAGAGGGCTGGCACGCCGTCGATACAGACCACAATCTTGTGGGTGTCGGCGTCGTGGGCCACATTGAGGTGAAACCAATGGTCGCAGATGTTCGATTTCACGGTCTCGGAGTTGTAACGCATCAGATCGCCATCGTAGACGCGCAGCTGCAGTGAACTCGCATGGCCGTTGCTGCCGCCGAAGATCTGCATGATCGACACGCCCGAGGTGCCGGCGGGCACAAAGACGTCGGCTTCGAACATGTGGCTGCCTGATTCATAGTTGTTCTCGATGCGCATTTCGGTGCGCGGAAGCGTGGAACTGCCTTTTTGGAAGGGCTGGTCCGTCTTGTGGACGACAAAATCGCACACGCCATCCTTGATGGTGTAGCGGTCGCCCTGCTTCAGATCGTAAGGCCACTGGATGGTGCATTTGAGCGGTTGCTCGGTCCAGTCGGAGGCAAAGCCGGCCGAGACGGACAGGAGCGAACCGGCAAACCAGGCGAGAGCTTTCAGGAATCTCATGTTGATGGTGTCGGTCACAACAAGACGAGATCGTCGCGGTGGACGACTTCGAGGTGTTTGCGGGTCGAGTAAAGGATGCGCATTTCGTCGCTTTTTTTGCCGGCGAGGTGAGCGGCCTCGCTGCTGGAAAACGAGCTTGTGCCGCGGGCGATCACGAGGCCATCGGGCGCGGCGACGTTGACGACATCGCCGGCGGCGAACTCGCCGCTGACCCCGGTGACGCCGGCGGCGAGCAGGCTCGTGCCGCGTTCGCGCAGCGCGGCGGCGGCGCCGGCATTGACCTGCAGCGTGCCGGCGGGGCGTTGGTACCAGGCGAGCCAGCGTTTTTTCGCATTGAGCGGCAGCCCGCTGGGCACGAAGAACGTGCCGGAGCCGCGGCCGGAGAAAAGTTTTTCCAGGATGTCGGGCTCCGCGCCGCTGGCGATGAAAACGCCGCAGCCGGACTTCGTCGCCAGCTTGGCGGCGGAAATTTTTGAAATCATGCCGCCGGTGGCGGTTTCGCTCGTGGTGCCGCCGGCCATGGCCTCGATCTCCGGCGTGATTTTCTCGACGACGGGCACGATTTGTTTCGTGCCGCGCAGGTCGACGAGGCCGGGCGCGGTGGAGAGAATGACGAGGTGGTCGGCCTCGATCAGGCCGGCGACGAGCGCGGAAAGCGTGTCGTTGTCGCCAAATTTTATTTCGGCGGCGCTGACGGTGTCGTTTTCATTGATGATGGGCACGACGCCGTAATCGAGCAGCTGGCGGAGGGTGGCCTTGACGCCGAGGTGGCGCTCGCGGGCGCTGAGGTCTTCGTGGGTGAGAAGGACTTGCGCGACGGTGAGGCCGAGCGGGGCAAAGCCGCGCTGCCAGGTCTGCATGAGCAGCGACTGGCCGATGGCGGCGCAGGCTTGTTTGCGGGCGAGCTCGCCGGGGCGCTTGGCCAGGCCGAGCGCGCCCATGCCGAGGCCGACGGCGCCGGAGGAAACGACCAGCACCTCGGCGCCGCGGGCGCGGAGCGCGGCGATTTGCGCGCAGACAGACGCTATGCGCGGTTCGTCCAGCTGGCCGACGCCGTGGGTGAGCACACCGGTGCCGAGTTTGATGACCACACGCCGCGGGCGGGTGAGGGCAAGAGGCGTTAGGCGAGAGGCGTTAGGCGAAGACATGGGGAAAGGCCTCTAGCCTGAAGCCTCAGGCCTGCCGGTTGAGCGCAGCTCAAACGGCGAGCAGCTCTTTTTCTTTGTGGGCGAGGTGGTCGTTGATGTCCTTGGTGAATTTGTCGGTGAGGGTCTGCACTTCTTTTTCGGAGCGTTTCATGTCGTCCTCGGGCAGGGCGGCTTTTTTGAGGGCTTCGAGCGATTCGCGGCGGACATTGCGGATGTGCACGCGGCCGTCCTCGGCGAGTTTGTTGGCGGTTTTGACAAATTCCAGGCGGCGTTCGCGGCTCATGTCAGGGAGGGGAATGCGCACGGTCGCACCATCCACGATGGGATTGAAGCCGAGGTTGGCCTGCTGGATGGCCTTCTCGATGGCCTTGAGCAGGGATTTGTCCCACGGTTGGATTTGGATGAGGCGGGCATCAGGCGTGGAGATGGCGGCGCATTCCTTGAGGCGCATGTGCGAGCCGTAGGCTTCAACGGTGACGCTTTCAACCATGGCCGGCGTGGCCTTGCCCGTGTGGATGGTGCTGAACTCGTGCAGCGTGTGTTCGAAGGCCTTTTTCATCTTGGCCTGCATGTCGTTGATGATGGGGTGGGACATGGTGGGTGGTAGTTAAAGTCGAGAGTCTAGAGCTAAGAGTCTAGAGGCC
>DASYOA010000166.1:0-6915 GCA_036008265.1 Opitutaceae bacterium | reverse complement strand
CCTCGCACCCCACCTTCCAGATCATTTGAATAAACCTTAAATCCTATGCCTACCGGTCCCGCCTGGTCCCAAAAACTCCGTGAAGAAATCGGCAAGGCCGTCATCGGCCAGGATGCGGTCGTCGAGCGCCTGCTCGTCGCGCTTCTGGCCAACGGCCACGTGCTCCTTGAGGGCATGCCCGGCCTCGCGAAAACCCTCCTCATCAAATCACTGGGCACCGCGCTCGGCGTCCAGTTCGAGCGAATCCAGTTCACGCCCGACCTGCTCCCGAGCGACGTCGTCGGCACGATGATTTTCTCGCCGAAAGACGGCACCTTCACGTCGCATCACGGGCCAATTTTTGCCAACCTCGTGCTCGCCGACGAAATCAACCGCGCGCCCGCCAAGGTGCAGAGCGCCCTGCTCGAAGGCATGCAGGAGCGGCAGGTGACCATCGGCGGCCAGACCCATCCACTGCCAAAACCGTTTTTCGTGATGGCGACCCAAAATCCCATCGAGCAGGAAGGCACCTACCCGCTGCCCGAGGCGCAGACCGACCGGTTTTTGTTCAAGCTCCTCGTCAACTACCCGAGCGCCGAGGAAGAAGGCAGCATGCTCGCGCGCTGGGGCCAGGTCACGCGCCAGCCCGAGCTCGCCGCCGTGTCCAGCAGCGCCGAGCTGCTCGCCCTGCGCACCGAAGTCGATAAAATCCACGTCGCGCCGGCCGTGCAGGGCTACATCCTCTCGCTCGTCCGCGCCACGCGCGCCCTGGCCGAGCCTGCCGGCAACGGCACTCGCCCCACCCTCACTTTCGGCGCCTCGCCGCGCGCTTCGCTCGCACTTTACCAAGCCGGCCGCGCCCTTGCCTGGTTGCGCGGGCAGGAGTACGTCAGCCCCGCACTCGTGCAGGAACTCGCCCCCGAAGTCCTCCGCCACCGCATCGGTCTCACCTACGAGGCCGAGGCCGAGGAAATCACTCCCGACAAAACCGTCGCAAAAATTCTACAAACCACGCCGGTTCCGGCCGGGAAGAACTGAAAGGCTGAAAAACTGAAGAGCTGAAAATGAAACCCTCCTCTTCCAATCATGCTGGTTCAGCCCTTCAGCCTTTCAGCTCTTCAGCCCTTCAACCTTCCGCGCCGATGGCGCTCCTGCGCCGCCTTGAGTGGCGCGTGCGCCATGCGGTCGAGACCGTGCTCAGCGGCGAATATCGCTCCGCCTTTCGCGGCCGCGGCATGGAGTTCGACCAGGTCGTGAAATACGAGTTTGGCGACGACGTACGCGACATCGACTGGAACGTCACCGCGCGCCTCGGCGAGCCGTATCGGAAAAAATTCATCGAAGAGCGCGAAGTCTCCCTGCTGATCGTGTTTGAGGATTCGCCCAGCCTGCAATTTGGCTCCGCTGCGCTGTCCAAACGCGAGGCGCTGCTCGAGCTCGCCGGCCTCGTCATGCTCCTCGGCGCCGTCAACCGCGACCGCGTCGGCTTCGTTCACGCCACGCCGGCCGGAAATTTGTTCCGCCAACCCGTGCGCGGCCGCGGGCCCATCCTGCACGCGGCCGCCATGTTGCTCGGCCAGCCCGCCCCAGATCTCTCAACCCTCAACTCTCAACACTCAGCTGCTGCTCACATTCCCTGGCGCTTGCTCTATCGTTCCATGCCCAAGCACACCATTCTTGTGTGGCTCGGCGATTTTCCCGCGCGGCCCGCACCCGACGGCTGGGCGATGCTCCAGCGTCGCTACAACACCATGGGCTTCCGCGTGGACGACCCGTGGGAGCGGGCGTTGCCGGCGGGTGAAACTTTCGCCGCCTACGATCCGCTCGCCGGCCGCCTTGTCACGCTCGACGGCTCCGCCGCGCAGCAAACCGCCCACGCCCAATGGCGCGCGACTCGCGAAGCCGCATGGTCGGCACTTTTCCCCGACCGGCGCAGCCGCCTCGTCGTGACCACCGAGGAGGACCGTTTCGATGCTCTCGTGAAGTTTTTCCGCGCCCGCATGACAGCCGCGACGCGCTGATGCGCAAGTCGCGGCAAATCCCAAACGCCAAGTGAACAAATTCCAAAAAACTTCAATCCAAGAAAATCTCCAAAAGGCGTTCTTACGCCTTCGTCATTGGAATTTTTTTGGGATTTGGACCTTTGGAGTTTGGAATTTTTCTATAAGTAATGGGTAACTTTATCTTAAAAGATCCACTGTGGCTTCTGGCGCTGCTGTTCATCCCGCTGATGGTGTGGCTGCGCCAACGCCGCCAGATGCCCGTGCTGCTCGTGCCCTTCGCCGCCGCATGGCACCAGCCCTCGCTCGCTTCCCTTTCGCGCCTGCCCGTGACCCTCGCCGGCGCCGGCCTCGCCTTGCTCATCTGCGGACTCGCCCGGCCCCAACGCATCGATGGAAAACACGAAGTCCGCGCCCAAGGCTACGACATCATGCTTTGCATCGACCTTTCCGGTTCGATGCAGACTCCGGACTATGAAAAAGACGGCCAGGCTTTAACCCGCCTGCAGGCGATCAAGCCTGTCATCCAAGCTTTTATCGACCGCCGGCCCGACGACCGCATCGGCGTCGTTGTCTTCGCCAAGAACGCCTTCACCCTCGCACCGCTCACCACCGACCACGCCTGGCTCGCCCGCCAGGTCGAACGCATCCGCATCGGCATCATTGATGCCGACCAGACCGCCATTGGCGACGGCCTCGGCCTCGCCCTCACCCGCCTCGACCAACCGTCGCGCATCGAACAGGGCCAGCGCAAAGGTGCCTTCATCATCCTGCTGACCGATGGCGGCAATAACTCCGGCTCGCTTGATCCGAAACAGTCCGCCGCCATCGCCCAGGCCCGGGGCATTCCCCTCTACACCATCGGGGCCGGCCACGACGACGATCTCGACGAAAGCATGCTGATCGATATCGCCGACATGACTCATGGAAAATATTTCCGCGCGGCCGACACAGATACGATCGAGAACGCCTTCACGGCCATCAATCGCACGCAAAAAATCGAATTTCAGGCCGAGTCCCGCCTGATCACGACCGAATTTTTCCCTTGGTTCGCCGCACCCGCGGCGGCGCTGCTGCTTGCGGCAGCGTTGCTGGCTGGTTCCGGCCGGAAAGCCGCATGGGCTTGAAGCGCCGCCGCAAACTCCAAAATCCAATGTTCAAATCCCAAAAAATATTTAAGGACAAAACTTCAAACCGAGTGGGGCTTTTGAAATCTTCTGCTCTTTTGAGATTTCTTTGGAGTTTGGAGTCTGGAATTTGTGATTTCTCCCCATGACTTTCTACTGGCCCCAACTCCTCTGGCTGCTCTTCGTGCCCGCCGCGTTGCTGGCCTGGGAGCTTCTGCGCCGGCGCACGGTAGACGCCGCCGCGCATCCGAAAATCCTTCGCGCCGAAGCCGGCCTGCACTCGATTGAGATCTCAAATTTCAAATCGCAAATTTCAAATCGCCGTCAGGCGCGCTGGTGGCTGGCGGCGGGGCTCGTTCTCGCGATTGTCGCGCTCGCCCGACCGCAATGGGGCCGGATCGAAGAGCCCATCTTCGGCCAGTCGCGCGAAATCCTCCTCGCCCTCGACCTTTCGCGCAGCATGAACTCGCCCGACGTGCCGCCCTCGCGCCTCGAACGCGCCAAGCTCCTGATCCAGTCACTGCTCGACCACCTGCAGGGTGAACGCGTCGGCCTCGTGGTCTTTTCCGGCACGGGGTTCCTGCAATGCCCGCTCAGCGCCGACGACGAGGTCCTCCGCCAGTTTCTGCCCTCGCTCGACACCAACTTTCTGCCCGAGGGCGGCACCAACTACCGCGATCTCCTGCAAACCGCGATCGACTCTTTCAGCACCGACGGCAGCGCCGACCGCTACCTGATCATCCTCAGCGACGGTGAGGCCACCGACGACGACTGGCAGCCGCTGATCGACGGACTGAAGAAAAAAGATATCCGGGTCATCGGCCTCGGCGTCGGCACCGCCAACGGCTCCATGATTCCCGACGGCGCAGGCGGTTTCGTGAAAGACGAGCGCGGCGCCGTTGTGATGTCCAAGCTCGAAAACTCGACCCTGCGTGAACTCGCCGACAAGACCGGCGGCGCCTACGCCGATGCCAGCAGCTGGGTGGATTTGCCGGCGCTACTCAACGCCACCATCGAAACCGGACACCAGGGCAAATTTCACGAAACGACCCGCGTGCGCTTCGCCGAGCGTTTCCAATGGGCGCTCGCCCCGGCGTTGCTCTGCCTGCTCATCAGCTTCTGGCACGAGTTTCCCGTCCGCCCGCGCGCCCGCGACCTGAAATTTGAATCAGAGGCGAAAGGCGATCCTCCTTCGCCAAGGCTACGGAGGACAGGGGGGTCAGAAAGTTTATCTGTCGGTGCAGGTGCAGCTGTTTTTTGGCTTCTGGCTTCTGGCTTCTTCCTGCTGAGCGGCTTCGGTCCCCGCGCGGCGGCCGATGAAAACGACCCCGCCGTGGCCGACTCGCTCACCAAAATCGTCGGTCATCTCTCCGCGCAGGATTCAACCTCGGCCCAGGATTGGGCCAATCTCGCGCAATCCACCATCACCTACGGCCAGCGTTTGCAAAGCACGCAGCAGCCCGTGCCCGCGGGCCCCGTGCGCGACGCGCTCAAGGCGGTGGATGCCGGCGAAGCCCTCGATGCCACCGCGGCCGATTGGCCAAGGCTCCGCCGCGAACTTGCCGCGCTCCAAAAAAAGCCCGACGAGCAGAAACCGCCACCGCCACAGCAAAAACAACCGCAGTCGCAAAAAAACGATTCCAACCAGAACCAGCAGAATTCCTCGCAAAACCAATCATCCGGAGGGAAATCGCAACCGAACCAATCGCAGCAGAACCAATCCTCGCAGTCGCAAAAGAACGAGGCGGATAAAAACCAGCAGAATTCCCAGCAAAACCCGTCGGCCAACGGCCAATCGCAGCAAAATTCTTCTTCCCCCGGATCGCCACAAAACCAGCAACCCTCCGGCCCGCCTGCCTTCGGTGACATGAAAGAACCCACGCCCACGCCGGCCCAGCCCCGGTCACAACCGGCCGAAGCGCGCGAACTCCAAAAAATCAGCGGCACGCCCGAGAAAAGAACCGGCGACGCCGCAACCGACGATCCCACGCTTCTCGTGCCACTGACGAAACTCGACCAACTCAAGCAGCAGGATTCTCCCGCCGCGCTTTATCAATTATTGCGCGGTGAAAACGCCCCGCCTCCCACTCCCAACGGAAAAAACTGGTGATGATTTTCTCTTATTATCTGATTCCGCGGCGAAGCCGCAAGGTAGGGCGGATTATCCTTAATCCGCCGTCACTGGTTTCATCGGTATTGAACCGGCGCGTTAGGGACAACGCGCCCTACCCGCGCTGCCGCGCGAAAAGCCAATTTCCTTAACACCCATGCGTACGTTTTTGTTTTCATCGCTCTTGTTTCCCTCACTTCTCGCCGCGGCTGCCCACGCGCAAAGCGCCCATTGGGAACCTTCCGGCGGCACGCTCACGTTCGACCAGGATAACGAGCTCCAACTCGTGTTCGACGACTGCACCCCGAAGGACAATCCGGTGAAACCACCGTCGGTGGCCGGCCTGCTGCTCGACATTTCTTCGCAAGGTTCCAGCTTTTCGCTCAACAACGGCCAGGCGAGTTCAAGCTTCACGATCACCTTTGCCGCGCACCCCACGAAGCACGGCACCCTGCAGCTGCCAGGCTTCATCGTCGCCACCGACAAAGGCGACGTCCGCATAGCCGCCACCTCCTTCGATGTGTCCGATTCCGCCGCGACCTCCCCGGGAAATGGCAACTCCAGCACCACGTCATCGCTCGCCGACGCTGCGCACGCCACCCTCGCGCCCGCCAGCGGCGAATATTGGGCCGGGGAAGTTTTTCCTCTCCGGTACACGCTCGACCTGGCGGGACGTTACAATCCACAAAACTACAGCCCTCTCCAATGGTCACCCGGCTCTCTCATTGTCGAAGATTGGTCGAAACCGGAAGACTTCGAGCTGACCGTCAACAACGAGAAACATGTTGAAGTCGTCTCCAAGACGCGAGGCTATGCCAAGGCCGCCGGCGACATCATCCTTTCGCCCGTGCGCCAGGTGGTGCAGTTCCTGATGATCGACTCGTTTTCCATCGGGTTTCCCCATCCCGTAAATTTTTCCGTCACCAGCAACGCACCGACGTTTACCATCAAGCCACTGCCGCCCGCACCTTCGGACTTCAGCGGCGCCGTCGGACGGTTTGAATTTACCGCGAAAGTCGTGCCGGCCACGGTCGCCGTCGGCGAGCCGGTCACCTGGACGCTTGCGCTCACCGGCACGGGCAACTGGCCCGACATCAGCGGTCTGCCGGCGCGCGAGGCCTCGCAGGATTTTCACGTCGTGCCGACCAAGCCCAAGCGCGAGCTGAAAAATGGTTCGCTTTTCGATGCCACGCTCAGCGAGGACGCCGTGCTCGTGCCCACCAAGCCCGGCGTTTACACGCTGCCGCCGGTGAGTTTTATTTATTTCGATCCCAAGGCCGGCAGCTACAAAACCCTGACGACGGACAGCTTCAGCGTCACCGTGACGCCGGCGGCTGAAAACAAAACCAGCCAGCCCGCAGCCAGCATCGCCGCGGCCAACCCCGGGCTCAATTTGAAACTGCCCGGCCCGCCCACGCCGCCAACCGCCATCCCGCGCGAATCGCTGGAGGGCGCCGCCAACGCGCCGGTTCCATGGAACGTGAACACCTTCACCGCCATCCTGACTGCGCCTTTTGCGATGCTGCTGCTTTTCTGGCTTGGCCTCGCCTGGCGCCGGGCCCGCCTCACCGATCCGCGCCGCGCTCAACGCGAAGCCTATGCCCGCCTCGCAGCCACGCTGGCCCAACTTCGCTCCGCCACCGACCCCGCCACGCGCACCAGCCTGCTGCTCGACTGGCAGCACGATACCGCCGTGCTC
>DASYOA010000165.1:0-2786 GCA_036008265.1 Opitutaceae bacterium | reverse complement strand
TTGACCACGGCCAGGCCGGCGATGACGTCGCCTTCGCTCGCGGCGTATTTGGTCAGGCTGGTCGTGACGACATCGGCGTAGGGGAGCAGGTTGACGTTGAACGCCGAGGCGACGGTTGGATCGAGGATGAGCGTGGCACCGTGGCGGCGGGCGAGTGCGACGAGCCAGGGCAGGTCGGGCGTCTGGATGAGCGGGTTGGTCGGCACCTCGGTGATAATCCCGGCGATGCGCCGGCCGTGCTCGGTGAAGAGGCGTTCGATTGCGGCGCGGTCGAACACATCGCTCGCGTAAATATAGTCACCGGGCGCGGTAAATTTCTTCAGGATGGAAATGGTGTCGAGATAGAGCCAGCCGAGTTGGATCCAAACGGTGCGGCCGTACCCGGCTTGCAATTCGGCCAGCGCGCGAAAGGCGGCGTAAACGGCGTTCATGCCGCTGCTGGCCGGAAAAAGATCGTCGTCGCCCGCGCCGGGAAAGGCGGGGCGCAGGTGGCGTTTGACCTCGGCGGCCGCATCGCCAGGGAAGAGGATTTCCGCTGCAGCGGCCGGCAGCGCGCCGAGCTGCACGAGGTCGTCCTCGGCTTCCCGGGAAGAGAGGAACCCGCCGACGTTCTGGAGAAAAGTTTTCGCGCGCGTGGCGAGCTCGGCATTCTCGGGATGCGAGACGCCGTGCAGGTTTCCATCGGCAAAAACTTCTGCGCCGGCCCCGAGATACTGGGCGAGTTCGCCGGCCATGCGCGCCGACGAGGTGAGCCAGAGCGTGCGGCCGGCCTGGTGGTGTTTTCCCGCGAGCTGGCGTGCAAACGGGTGCACGAGGAATCGCGGGTAGCCCGAGGTCAGGTGGCGGGTGATGTCGGGATCTTTTTCCTCGTAACCGACCACGGCGCGCATGGTCGGCAGGCTGCACGAAACGGAGTGCACGCTGCCGGGAATGCGCTGGCCAAGAGGAAGTGGAACAAAGGCGGACATGGAAATTACAAACGGAGAATGACGCGAATGGTGAATGGACGAAGTGGCAGGTATCAAGTGACAAGGATCTAACCTTGAACGTTGAACCGGGAACTTTGAACCACGAAGGGTGAACACACCCGAGCGCGGCGGCTTTGGCAATACCGGGCGAGGATGGATTGGGCCGGTAAAAAACAGCTTCATTTCTGCCCGCCAGGCCGCTAGCCTAGGTCTGGCAGCGCATGTCGTGCCGCGCAGTATCAATCACCAAACCCATTCCTCCCATGCCACAAGTTATCCTATCACTCAGTTGTTTCCATGTGTTCGTCGTCGCTGCCGTGGGGTTTTTCCTCGGCTGGCTGTGGTATTCGCCCCTGATGTTCAACAAGGCCTGGGTGATTGAAATGCAAAATTCCTCGCAAGCCTTGGCCAACCTAAAGGGCAGGATGGGGCCGGCGACGGCCGTGGCTTTCCTCTTCACGCTGCTTTCAACCTTCGGGCTGGCCGTGCTGATCAATGAGCATCACACCGCGAGTGCGCTGAGAGGCGCAGAGTTCGGCGCCTTTGTCGGTGCGATCGTGGTCGGCAGCCGGATGCTCAGCAGCTCGGTTTGGGAAAACCGCTCGCCCCGGTTGCTGCGCATCAACCTCGGCCACGAGATCGTGCTGTTCGCGCTGCAAGGCGCGCTGCTCGGTTGCTGGCGCTAACCGGCTGTTAACGCCGGCGGCTACTTGGCCGCACTGGGTGCGGCAGGATCGAGCTTCAAATTCAGCTTGGCGATCGCCTCGTTGACCGGCACGGCGAAGCCGAGGCCTTGGTACTCAACCCCAGCGTATTTCATGCTGACGATACCAAGCACGCGGCCGTCCTTGCCGAGCAGCGGACCGCCGCTGTTGCCCGGATTGACGCTGGCATCGGTCTGGATGAATTTATGCCCTTCAATTTCGCGTTTGCCGCTGATGATGCCCTTGGCGACCGACGAACTGAGCTCTTCGCCGGTGGGGTCGCCGACGACATAGACATCGATGCCCACGCCGGGATCGTCGGCAGCCAATTCAAGCGGCTTGTGCGAGGTGCCGGGCATTTTTATGAGCGCGACGTCGGCGCCGTCGTCGACCCGCACGACATCGGCGTCGAGCACAAGGTCGCTGTGCAAATGCACGGATACAGTCTTGAGTCCAGAGACCACGTGGGCGGCGGTGAGTACGTAGCCGTCCTGGGTTATGATGAAGCCGGCACCCGTGGCGGCGCCGGCGTTTATCGTGACGACGCCATCAAGGATGGCGGGAAAATCCGCCGGCAAGGCACGGGCGGTTTCGGGATGAAAGGAAGTGAGTTCGAGTGCCGAGCTGAATGAAGACCCCGTGTCCACTTTGGTTTCCTCGGCGGTCTCCGGTTTCATAAAATCGGCGAACTCGGAGTCAGCCAGCAATTGGCGGAAACTTTTTCGAAACATGGCGAAAATCGCCACCACATCGCCCTTGTAATCCTTGTAACCGGTGTCGGTCGTATGGGTGTAAGCGACCTTGTGGGTGAGCGTATCGTAAACCTGCCAGTCGATGGTTATATGGCCTCTCACTTCTCTCGTGGGAGGGCTGGGCCAGGCACTTGGATAGGCGTAGACGTCAAGGCCCAGCCTGGAGACTTGGGCGCCAAGTTCATAGCGTGCTTTGACCGACTCGTCGCTGCCGAAGATAAGGTTTTCTCCGCCGAGTTGGTTGTAATGGGCCTTTTGCAATTCGTCGCGGACGATGGTCGCGTATTGTCCTGCACCGGAAATCGTCGGCGGGGCTGTCATCGTTGCCGCGATAACCCCCGCCGGTTCCAAGTAAACAGTGC
>DASYOA010000164.1:0-5582 GCA_036008265.1 Opitutaceae bacterium | reverse complement strand
CCAGCGGCCAAACCAGCTTCCGTCCGGCTCCTGTTCGGAGAAAATAAAATTAATGGCCTGCTCCACGTGCGGGTCACCGCGGTTGTAACCGTAGGCCGCCAGCATCTCCAGCATGCGACCGGTGATGTCGACCGTCGGCGGGTCCAGCATCGCGTTGTGGTCGGCGAAGGGGATGTTCTCGAAAATCATTTTGGTGCAGTCCTTGTCGAAGCTGCCCCAGCCGCCGTTGCGGCATTGCATGGCAAACTCCCACTTGATGGCGCGCTGCGCCACCTCGCGCACGGCGTCTTCGCGGGGATGTTCCACCTGGTTCAGGGCGAGCAGCACTTGCGCGGAGTCATCCGTGTCGGGATAAAATTCGTTGCGAAATTCGAAATACCAGCCGGTCGGCTCGATATGGGGGACCTTCACCGCCCAGTCGCCTAGGTGGCGCACTTCCTTTGATAACAGCCAGTCCGTGGCCTTGATCAGGCGCGGGTCGTTGCGTGGGATGCCCGACTCGACCAGGGCACAAATCGCCTGCGCCGTATCCCAAACCGGCGAAACGGCCGGCTGCATGCGGAAAGTGGGGTCGGGCGCCTCGGCGGTGGCCGGTTGCTCGATGCCCAGGTTTTCAAATTCTTTGCGGGCGCGGATCACCTGCGGATGGTCCTCCGCATAGCCCAGGCAGCGCAGCGCGACGATGGCGTTCAACATGGCCGGATAGATCGCGCCCAGTCCGTCCGACATTTCCAGGCGCTCCAGCGTCCATTTTTCCGCGCGGCGCAGCGCCAGCTTGCGCAGCGGGCGGATACGCGTGGCCTCGGCCCAATGCATGAGCCGGTCCACCACGAGGAAGAAATTGCGCCAGGAGAAAAGGGCCTTGCGGTTAAAGCGCAGGCGCAGGTTGGCCTTGGCGCGCCCGCCCACGAACAGCTCGTCGATGCCTTGCTCCGGCGGAATTTTTCGGAACGGTTTTTTCGCGTAGATGATCGCCAGCGGCACCAGGATCGAACGCGACCACGACGAAATCTCGTAGATGTTAAAATAAAACCAATTGGGAAAGAGGACGATCTCGGGCGGAATCGCCGGCACCGCGTCGTAGTCGTACTGGCCCAGCGAGCAGAGATAAATTTTGGTGAAGGTGTTGCACGCGACCACGCCGCCGTTCTCCAGGATCCACTGGCGGCATTTCGCCAGCCGCGGTTCGTCCGCGCTCATCCCCATCAGCTTGCAGGCAAAGTAGCATTTGACCGCGAGCGAGATGTTGCCCGGGCCGCCGGGATA
Organism: Opitutaceae bacterium; assembly: GCA_036008265.1. GTDB lineage: Bacteria > Verrucomicrobiota > Verrucomicrobiia > Opitutales > Opitutaceae > DASRHD01. The sequence goes on along the minus strand of DASYOA010000164.1, from coordinate 4,316 downwards.
GAGGCTCCAGGTTCCGTCTTCGTTCTGGCAGCGCAAAATTTCCGTGAGCGCGCGCTTCAGGCGTGCCGGGTCGCCGCTCTCCAGCAGCACGTGCAGGTAGATATAGTCGGCCTCGAGCATCGAGTCGGCCTCGAGCTCGCCGCACCAGTAGCCTTCTTCGGGATGCTGCCGGGAGAAAAGATAGTCCTGTGATTTGGCGATGGCCGACTGCACATCGGCCGAGTCCATGCGCGGCTCGGCAAAGTTAGGTTCTGCGGTGGGCGTCGTCTCTTGGTTGGAACTCATTTCAAAGGTGGTGCTGGTGGGTGTGCAGCTAAATGGACATCGGCGTGTTGCCCAAAACAAAAAGGTGGAACGCGTCGTCCCTGACGCGTTTATTTTGGGTCCGCCACTTGAGCGCGTCGGGACGACACGCTCCACCTTTCTTAACTATTGCATCCAGCTTCCGTTGGCGGGGCAGCTTGGCTTGTGACGGTGGCTTTGTCTCGGCGCGGTTCGCAAACAACCAATTGCTGCCCGTCCGCCCTAAGACGATGGTGTTCGGAACGAGCGCTCGCAATTGGGCCAGGCCATCCGGGGCATCGGAGAGCAGGAAGACCCGTCCCGGGCCACGCCACAACTGCGCAAATTCTTCTTCAGAGACGAAGGTTCCCGCGGCTTCCGGATAATGGGAGCAGCCGTAAAGCAAATCGCCCCTGGCGCCGCGATAAACGCGGGCGCGCTGGCCCGTATAAAAGTCAATGGCGGCGTGATACTCGTAATTGCGGTCGACGATGATCTGGTCTCCCGGCTGAAGCTCGCTGCGCAGCAACGAGCCGAGGTGGGCGACCGAGCGATACGGCGAGAAGAGCAGGAATCCTTTCTCGATGGTGGCGAATCCCACGACCAACGCCCCGACCAGGCAAATCAAGGCAAGTCCCGGGCGATGGCGGAACCAAGCCAGGGCGGAAAGGCCCGTTCCGACGACGATGAGGGCGACCACGATCTTGAACAGCGGGACGAGATCGGCGAACGCGGGAACGATGTTGATTTTGGCGGCGGCCATCGTCGGATCGCTGACCGATCCGGCCGCAGAACCCGAACCCTGGAACATGTTGTAGAACTGCATGTGCTCGAGGCGCGGGAAAAGATTGGCCGCGGGAATCAGGCCCACGGAAAAAATGATCAGCGCGATCCACGCGGGCAGGAGGCCGCCGGCGCGAATGCGTTTTCGCGGCGTGGCGATCTCGAGATCCCACAGTCGGCCGACGCACAAGGCGAGAGCGGGTAGGGCCGGCAGGGCGTAGTATTCCAGCCGCGCGGGGCTCAGGGCAAAAAATCCAATGACCGCGCCGGCCCAGCACAAAACGAAGAGAACCCCGCGGTCCATCCGGCCGTCGTCGGTTGCGCGCGAGCAGCATCGGCGGAGTGCCGCGGGCAGAAAAATTATCCAAGGGCAGAACCACACCGCAGTCAGGGCCAGGTAGGTTGTCAAAGGGACAGCGGAATAATCCGCCTGGCGGCTTCCGATGAATCGGGAGAGATGCTCGTTCACGAAGAAGAACCAGAGAAACCCAGGATTCTTCTCAGCCATCAAGATGTGCCACGGAGCGGTGATGGCGAGGAACAGGAGGCCGCCTTGGATCAGCTTCATCCGGCGCACGAGCTGCCAGTCCCGGGAAAACACGATGAAAGCCCCGACGGTCAGCACAGGAAAGACGACTCCGATCAGACCTTTGGCCATAACCGCGGCCGCCATGGCCGCATATCCGCCGAGGATGGCGGCCGGGCGCGGTTCTTTGCTTAGAAGCACCCGGCTGAATCCCCAAAACGCGCCGGTCAGCAGCGCGGTGAACAACATATCGGGCAGATTGAGCCGTCCGAAAATAAACCAGCCGAAGCTCGTGCCGAGGATCGCCCCGGCGGCCAGCCCGGCGCGGCGGCCCCAAAGATCCCGGCCGATGGCGTAGACAAACCCGATTCCCGCGATCGCCGCCGCGGCGGTGGGCAGGCGGGCGGAAAATTCGGAAAAGCCCAAAAGTTTAAACGCCACCGCGTTCAGCCAGTAAATCAGCGGAGGTTTCTCGAAATACCGGACGAAATTGAAATGGGGTGTGATCCAGTCCTTCAGCACGATCATTTCCCGCGGGATCTCCGCATACATGCCTTCGCACGGATCGAACAGGCCCACCCAGCCCAAACGGATCAGGTACAAGGCCGCGGCGCCGAGGAGCAGCAACGCCGGCGCCCAGCGATTCAGGGGTTCGGCTTCAGGACGAAGCGACGGGTTGCCCTGTGAATCGGGAGAATGGTGGCCGGAAGATGCCGACGGCGCGTCAGCGACTGAATTCATGGGCTACCAGCATAGCTGTTTACCTATGTCTGCAAGAAATACTTCCGCGCGTGCAGGAAACCACAGATGAACGCGAATATTACGGATCGGTTCCTGGCTTCCTGGTTTCCAACTAAAAAATGACCGGAGTGGTCTTAAGAAGGAAGCCACGAATCCAGGAAGCATTTTTCCTGTGCTCTTTGTGTGCTTTCGCGGCCAAAGGCCTCTTAGGAATTCTCATCGGCCAGCTTCTTGTCGCGTGGTATCCGCGCGGGGCAGTGTTCCTTCGCGTCGTGAGCGGCGAGAACAACGATACCCATGAGCACCATGGCGGGCACGATAACGGTGATGGTGGCAAAGAAAAGGATCATGGGATTCCTGTGGTTGGAGGTTAGCCGTTGCCGGGGTAGGGCGAGGCGTCCCCGGCGAGCCGCTATTATTGCAGTCGTGAGAGATTAACGGCTCGTCAAGGATGCCTTGCCCTACCAACTGAAATGCAGTCGCAGCTTCAGCGTTTCTCCGCCGACCGGACAACCAGTCCGTCCAAGGACCATTTGCCGGCGCCGTTGATCATCACCACCAGCGCGAGCGCGATGGCGAGCAGGTGATATTCAAAGCCTTCGCCTTTCTGCGTGCCGGACCAGTTCATGAAAAAGCCGTTGCCGATGTGACCGAGCAAGACGGCAACGACCATGGTCGCCGCGATGCCAAAGGCCGCTACACGGCTCAGGGATCCGATGATGAGGCCGATCGAACCGGCAAATTCTGCGGCGATCGCCAGAAACGCGAACAGCGCGGGAATATGCATCTGCTGCGTGAAAAAGCCCATGGTGGCGCTGTAGCCGTAGCCGCCGAACCAGCCGAGTGCGAGTTGCGCGCCGTGGGCGAACATGACGATGCCGAGGGTGAGCCGCACCAAAAGCGGCGTGAGGTTGTGGTTGGTCTTGAACAGGAGTTGGAGTGTTTTCATAGGTGGAATTTCCCTTTTAAGGTTAAGTTTCGGGTGGATTATTTTTTCAGTTTCACGGCATAGCCGGCCACGCGCCGGCCGAGTATTTCACCGGTCAATTTGTCGCCTGCGTCGGGCGCAACATCGGGCGCTTCCTGCCCGGCCGAGACCATCACCCCGCTGAAACTGCCGATGCGGTTGACGCCGTTGGGCTGCGCGGGCATTTCGCCCAAGCCGACCCAGATCATGCTGTGCTGCATGGCGAGCGTGATAAAATATTGCAGCGTGCTGAGTTTGTCGCCGCTCGGGCTGCCGGAAACGGTGAAGCCCGAAGCGACCTTGTCGCGCCACGTGCCCATGTACCATTTGGGACCGCTTGCGTCGGCAAAGGCCTTGAACTGTGCCGACGGCCCGCCCATGTAGGTGGGACTGCCGAAAATGATCGCGTCGCTTGCGTCGAGTTGCGCAAAAGCGCCGTCATTTTGGTAACGGCCTTTGACGATGTCATCCTCGCCGATGGCGATGAGGTTGGTTTTGACGCCGGAGACGGAGGCTGCGCCCTTGGCGATGGCTTCGGCGAGCTTGGTGGTGTGGCCCGAGCCCGAATAGTAGATGATGGATACAGTGGTCATAATATTCTTAGTTTTCTGATTAATGTTGGTTAGTTGAGGTCGAACAAAAGGACCTGCGACGGCTTGTGGGCGGACAGCAGCAGCTTGGTTTCGCTGTTCACCGCGGCCGCGTCGCCGCCGGAAAGCGTTTTGCCGTTCAAAACGACTTCACCCTCGGCCACGTGGACCCAGGCGTGGCGTCCGGGATTCAGCGTGTGCGCGACGCGTTCGTTGGCATCGAGCTTGGCCAGCCAAAGTTCGGCGTCCTGGTGGATTGCAATCGAACCCTCGCGCCCGGTCTTGCTCGTCAGCAAATGCAGTTTTCCGCTTTCCGCATCCTGCAGGGATTTTTCCGCGTAACGCGGTTTCATGTTCGTGGCGTCGGGCTCGATCCAGATCTGCAGCAAATGCGTGGCTTCGTCCTTCGACGGATTGAATTCGCTGT
>DASYOA010000163.1:0-1820 GCA_036008265.1 Opitutaceae bacterium | reverse complement strand
TGCTGGCCGAGTCGGAGGGCGAGTTGTCGTTCGCCACGACGATGCGCTTGTCCGCCAGGCGGCTGAGATTGTTGATGGACTGGCCGAGAAGATTCTGCAGCACGCGCTGCGCCACGTCGCGGAGGTCGCCCGCGCGCTCGCGCAGGTATTCGTCGTCGATCTCGTCAAAGGCCTTGATGTAACGCGAGGCGACCTGGTTGAAGCAGGTCTCGATATTGCGCCCGGTCTTTTCAAACTCGCGGATCGTCTCGCCGATCAGTGCCTGGTCCTCGAGCACCATCAAATGCGCATCGAAAATGCGCGCCTCATCCACGCCGAGATTTTTTTCCACCTCATCCTGGATCTTCGCGATCTGCTGGCGCGTCGTCAGCAGCGCCTGTTCGAAACGCGCGATCTCCGCCACGCGCTTGTTGGGATCGACCTGGTAAGACGGCACCTCGACGTCGCTCTTCTCATAGAGAAAAATCTGCCCATAGGCGATGCCCTGCGAGGCAGAGATGCCTTGCACGACAAGTTCTTCTTTAGCGCTGGTTTCCATGAGCGACAAACATCGCCTTCCGGGGCAAGCAGGCGGCGCCACAGGATAACCCCAACGCTGTGAGGGTGGTCAATAGCGATTAACAGCCTGTTGGTAAAATTCAGGAGATTTGCGTCTCCACCACCCATGCCGTCGCGCCCCACGCCTCGCGGATACGCGACTTCACCGCCTCCACCGCTGCACCGGCCGGCAACAGCGCAAAACACGCGCTCCCGCTCCCGCTCAGGCGTGTCGCCAGCCCAAATTCCGCGCCCAATGCATCGAGCAGCACCGGCAACGCGGGAAATTTCCAAAACGCCGGGCGCTCAAGCGAATTGAACAGCAACGCCTCCAGCGGCGTCTTCGCCTCACCGAGCCACGCCGCCAGCCGCGCTTCCGCTTCCACCGCCGGCAGGTAGTTTTTTCCGCTGTCGGCCGCGAGTTGCGCATACGCCCATGGCGTGTTGATGCTGAAACCCGGTTTGAAAATCAGCACCCGCTGCCCGCGCAGCCGTGCCGCCGTTTCCGCCGACAGCGACTCCACGCGTTCGCCGCGCCCGCGCATCACGACCGGCCCGCCCGGCAAGAATAGCGCACAGTCCGACCCCAAGCGGGCCGCCACGGCCGCCAACTCCACACCGGCAAGCGGTTCGCCCGCGAGGGAATTCAGCCCGCGCAAGGCCGCGACGGCATTGCTGCTGCCGCCGCCCAGGCCCGCACCCATCGGAATGCGCTTCTCCAGGAAAAACTTTGCCCCGCCGCCACAACCCGTCTTCTCCGCGAAAAGCCGCGCCGCCCGCAGCACGAGGTTCTCTTCGCCGGTCGGCACCGCCGCATCGTCGCACTCCAGCACGAATTCGCCGGCGGCGCCCGCCTCGATCCTCAGCGTGTCGCCAAACTCCACCGGAGCCACCACCGACACCAGATCGTGATAGCCGTCCGGCCGCCGCCCCGTGACGGCGAGGAACAGGTTTAATTTTGCCGGGGAAAAAAGGGAAAGCGTCTTCAAAGTTTCTGAACCACTAATGCACCCTAATTCACGCCAGAAGCTATCCAAAAATTGCGTGCCGGGTCAGTCTTAAGTCAGGGCATTCTAGATTTAATTTGGTACATTTCATATGTAGCCGGCCTCGTTGAGGCCGGGCCGGGGTCAACGACCCCGGCTACAATATTGCGCCTATCTAAATTGAAAATGCCATGGCCGCTGCATTACCAGTTGGCAGTTTGCGTGATAGTCCCTATCGCCTAGCCTGCATGGCCGCCGACCCTCACCGTCCGAAGTGGAAAACCCTGTTGGCCTTCG
>DASYOA010000162.1:0-7679 GCA_036008265.1 Opitutaceae bacterium | reverse complement strand
GCAGGTGATGTGCGAGGGCCCCGGCCACGTGCCGATGCACCTCATCCCGGAAAACATGGAGAAGCAGCTCGCGTGGTGCCACGAGGCGCCGTTCTACACGCTCGGGCCGCTCACGACCGACATCGCGCCCGGCTACGACCATATCACCAGCGCCATCGGCGCCACGATGATTGGCTGGCACGGCACCGCGATGCTTTGCTATGTGACGCCGAAGGAGCACCTTGGCCTGCCCGACAAGGACGACGTGCGCGCCGGCGTCATCGCCTACAAGATCGCCGCCCACGCCGCCGACCTCGCCAAGGGTCACCCCGCTGCGCAATACCGCGACAACGCGCTCTCCAAGGCGCGCTTTGAATTCCGCTGGGAGGACCAGTTCAACCTCTCGCTCGATCCCGAGCGCGCCCGCGAATATCACGACGCCACGCTCCCGCAGGAAAGTGCCAAGAGCGCGCACTTCTGTTCCATGTGCGGCCCGCAATTCTGCTCGATGAAAATCACCGATGACGTGCGGCGTTACGCCGAGGAACACGGTTTCGGCGGCGAAACGGCGATTGAAGCCGGCCTGCAGGCCAAGGCCGACGAGTTCCGCCAAGCCGGCGGTGAAATCTACGTGGACGCCAATAAAAAATGAGCACCGCGATTACTGCGCCCGTCATTTACGTCAACGACCAGCCGCGTCCGCTGGCTGCGCCGACCACGTTGCTGGCGCTGCTAAATGAACTCGGCCACGCCGGGCGCAAAGGCGTGGCCGTCGCCCTCAATGGCGTGGTGGTGCCGCGCGTCGAATGGCCGGCGCGGTCTCTCGCCGATGCCGACCACGTTCTGATCATACAAGCCACCCAGGGAGGATGACTTTGAACCACAAAGGCACAAAGAACACGGAGAAATTCAACGAGGGTATGTCTCTTTGTGTCTTTGTGGTTAAACTCAGATTTTGAAATGAAATTGGTTGTCATCTCTCCCGAGCAGGACGACCCGCGTGAAATCGCGGTGCTTGGTGCGTTGTTTGCGGCCGGGCTTGAACGCTACCACGTGCGCAAGCCGCACTGGTCGGCGGCGCAGCTCGAAACATGGCTGAGCGCACTGCCGGCGGAATGGCGGCCGCGCCTCGTGTTGCATTCGCACCACGAACTCGTCGCCATGTTCGGTCTTGGTGGTTATCATTGGCGAGACGAGAAGGGTGGAGCGGCTTGTCCCCAAGACGCTGTCAGCGCGTTGAGGTCAACGCGCTCCACCTTCACCAGTCGCTCCTGCCACGATTTCACTACGCTGCGCGCATCGCTGGGACATTACGACTCGGTGTTTTTTGGGCCGGTTTTTCCGTCGATTTCAAAACCGGGTTATATGACCGAGCTCACTGCGCAGGTGGAGCGCGGCGTCCCTGGCCTTCATAGCTTTAGCGAAGGAGGCCCGACGCGCTCATTTGAAAATGAAGATTTAATCGCGTCGGGACGCCGCATTCCACCTACGGAACTTTCTTCTCTGCTAAATTCGCGGACAGCGAATGAACGCCGCACCACCGTGCTCGCGCTCGGTGGTGTCACGGCCGAACGTTTGCCGCAGGCTCGCGCCCTCGGTTTTGACGGCGTCGCCGTGCTTGGCGCCGTCTGGCAGGCCGCCGATCCGGTCGCTGCATTTTGCGAAATACAATCTGCCGTTTTTTCCGATGTCAGTGGTAGGGCGAAACCTCCGGGTGAGCCGCGTTTGGCATCGGCTCGTCGAGGACGCCTCGCCCTACCTTATCCAAACCATGCCGCTTGATCCCACGCATTTCCCCGTGATGTGTATCACGCAAGACGGCCTGCCGCTCACGCATGCCGCGCAGGCGGCGCGTCTCTGCGCCGCGGGCGCGCGCTGGATTCAGTTGCGGATGAAAAATGCCGCGTCCGATGCGTGGCTCGCGGACGCGCGCGAAGTGGTCGCCATCTGCCATGCCCATGGCGCACTTTGTATCGTCAATGACAACCTGGACATCGCCCTGGCGGCTGGCGCCGATGGCGTGCACCTCGGAAAACTCGATCTCGATTGTCGCGAAGCGCGAAACCGTCTCGGCCCGTTGTGCCTGATTGGCGGCACGGTGAACAACGTCGAGGAGGCCGATCACGCGCTGGCTGCGGGCTGTCTCGATTATGTCGGGGTGGGGCCGCTGCGTTTTACCACGACCAAACAGAAACTTTCGCCCGTGCTCGGTCTTGAAGGCGTGATTGCCTGCATTGTGCGGCTCGACGGCTTGCCCGCGTGGGTGATTGGCGGCGTTGAAGCGACCGACCTGCCCTCGCTCCGGGCCGTGGGCGCGGCGGGGGTGGCGGTGTCAGGCGCGCTCTTCCGTCAGGATAAAGTTGAGGAAAATTACCGAGCCTTTGCGGAGGCGTGGGATATGCCGCAAACGCGAGTTTCCCTGAATTAGCAGCCCTTTTATGAAAAATCCCAAACGCCAAAGGACCAAATCCCAAAAGTCAGCCGCTCTGGTGAGCGTTGGAATTTCTTTGGGATTTGGCGTTTTGGGTTTTGAACATTTGCCCGCAGGGCTTTTGACATTTGGGATTTTTAACCCATGAAAACTCAATCTCTGATAATTGCCGGCGTGGAATTTTCGTCCCGCTTGTTCGTCGGCACCGGCAAGTTCAGCTCCGGCGAAGTCATGCGCGCCAGCCTCGCCGCCTCCGGCACGCAGCTGGTCACGGTCGCGTTGCGCCGCGTGCGCACCGATGGAGCCTCCGACGACATCATTGGCCATCTCGAGACCGAGCGCTATCGCCTTTTGCCCAACACCTCGGGCGTGCGCGATGCGAAGGAGGCGGTGCTCGCGGCCGAACTTGCGCGCGAGGCGCTCGAAACCAACTGGCTGAAACTCGAGATTCATCCCGACCCGAAATATCTCATGCCCGACCCGGTCGAGACGCTGATTGCCACCCGCGAGCTCGTGAAGCGCGGTTTCATTGTGCTGCCCTACGTGCACGCTGATCCGGTGCTCTGCAAGCAACTTGAGGAAGCTGGCGCGGCGGCGGTGATGCCGCTCGGCGCCCCCATCGGCAGCAACCGCGGGCTCGAGTCGCGAGCGTTCTTGGAAATCATCATCGCGCAAAGCCGCGTGCCCGTCGTCGTCGATGCCGGGCTCGGCGCGCCCTCGCATGCCGCGGCGGCGCTGGAAATGGGCGCCGATGCCGTGCTCGTGAATACGGCCATTGCCGCCGCGGCCGACCCAGTCGTGATGGCCGCGGCGTTTCGTTGTGGCGTCGAGGCGGGCCGGCTCGCCCGCGAAGCTGGACTGGCGAGCACCGGCGCTGAACATGGCCCAGTCGGAGCAAGCGCGACTTCGCCGCTCACGGCATTCCTGGCCCATTCGGAAGGAGAAACCGCTAATCTCCGCTAATGGACGCTAATGAATATGCATGCTTCGTCCCTCAATAAATTAGCGATGATTAGCGTGAATTAGCGGTTAAAAAATCTTCATGACTTTTGTTTCCACATGGCAGCAGCACGACTTCGCAACCGTCGCGACGACGATCCAGCGGAAAACCGCTGTCGATGTTAGCCGCGCGCTTGGCCGCGTGCGCGCCGGTTTGGATACCGATGATCTGGCGGCGCTGCTTTCACCCGCGGCCGCCTCGTTTCTCGAGGAGATGGCGCAGCTCAGCCATCAGCTCACGATCGAGCGGTTCGGCCGCACGATGCAGCTCTACGCGCCGATGTACCTTACCAACGTGTGCGCGAACGTTTGCACTTACTGCGGCTTCAGCGCGCAGAACCGGATTCCACGCAAGGCACTTGATGATGCCGAGATCCGGGCCGAGGCGGCGGTGCTCAAGCAAATGGGCTTCGACCATGTGCTGCTCGTCACGGGTGAATCGACGCGTTACGGCACGGCCTATTTGAAAAATGCGCTGCGGGTGCTGCGGCCGCATTTCTCGAGCCTGTCGATCGAAGTTCAGCCGCTCGACGAGGCGGACTATGCGGCGCTCGCGGCGGATGGGTTGAGCGCGGTGCTGGTTTACCAGGAAACTTATAACTCGGACGTTTATCGCCTCCATCATCTCAGCGGCCCGAAGGCCGACATCGCTTATCGCCTGGAAACGCCGGACCGGCTTGGTCGCGCCGGCGTGAAGAAAATCGGGCTCGGCGCGCTCTACGGCCTGAGCGATTGGCGGGCCGACGCCTGGTTCACCGGCCTGCACCTGCGTTACCTCGAGCGGCGCTACTGGCGCACGCGCTATAGTATTTCTTTCCCGCGGTTGCGGCCGCACGAAGGCAAGGACATCGCCGTGACCCCATTTAACGAGCGCGACCTGGTGCAGACGGCCTGTGCGTTTCGGTTGCTGAGCCCGGAAGTGGAGCTGTCGCTCTCGACGCGTGAAAACGAGGCCTTTCGCAATCACGCCTTTCGCCTTGGCTTCACCTCGATGAGCGCCGGCTCGCGGACGAATCCGGGCGGCTACGCCAGTGCGCCTGATTCACTTGAACAATTCGAAGTCGACGACAGCCGCAGTTCGGCCGAGGTGGCGGCGTTTCTGCGGAGCCAGGGCTACGAGCCGGTATGGAAGGACTGGGACGCGACGTTCGATCACGTCGAACATCCAACATTCAACATTGAACATCCAACGCCCAACTCCGGACATCGGAAATCCAACGCCCAACTACCAATTACCAACTACGAACTACAGCAGGCAGATTAGCGTTCATCCGCGGTTAATAAAAGACATGCCTTTCTCTCCCGACGAACTCGCCCGTTACCAGCGGCATCTCTCGCTCGCCGGCTTCGGTCCTGCGGCGCAGGAGAAATTAAAGCGCGGCTCGATCCTCGTGATCGGTGCGGGCGGGCTGGGCTGCCCGGCTTTGCTTTACCTCGCGGCGGCGGGGGTGGGGCGCATCGTGATCGTTGATGACGACCGCGTGGACATTTCGAATCTCCAACGGCAGGTGCTCTACACGGGCGATGACGCGGGTGAATTGAAAGTCGAAGCCGCGGCGCGACGGCTGCACGCACTTAATCCCTTGATCAAAATCGAGCCGCATGCCGAGCGTTTCACCCGGGCGAATGCGCTCGAGTTGGTGCGCGCTTGCGATGTGGTGCTCGATGGCTCGGATAATTTCGCCACGCGCTACCTCGTGAACGATGCGTGCGTGCTCGCGGACCGGCCGTTCGTTTACGGTGCGATCCAGGGCTTCGACGGACAGCTCAGCGTCTTCAACTGGCGCGCCGGGCCGACGTATCGCTGCCTGTTTCCCGAACCGCCGGCGCCGGGCTCCGTGCCCAACTGTGCCGAGGCGGGCGTGCTCGGTCTCCTGCCGGGACTCATTGGCACCGCGCAGGCGTGTGAGGCCGTCAAATTGCTCACCGGCATCGGCGAGCCGCTCAGCGGACGGCTGTTGTTGTGGGACGCTCTCACGATGACAACCCAATGCGTGTCATTGGCCGCCGATCCCCGCCGCCGGCAGATCCGCGAACTGCCCCCGGAAGGTTACGGTGAAACGTGTGCAACACCGGCGGTTGGGGTGGAAGAAATCGACGTGGCGGCGCTGCGGGCCGCGCTGGACAATGGCCACGCGCCACAACTCATCGATGTGCGTGAGACGTGGGAGCGCGTGCGCGGCGCCATCGAACCATCGGTGCATGTGCCGCTCGGCGATTTGGAAAATACCGCGGTGGATGCATTGGTTGCGCTCGATCCAGCCGTACCGACGGTCGTTTACTGCGCCGGAGGGGTGCGCAGCCTGCATGGTGCAAAGCTCCTGCGCGAACGCCATGGTTTTAGCGACGCCGTGAGCCTGCGCGGCGGTTACCATGCGTGGTTCAAATCTTTTTAACCACCGATATGGCATGGATGGGCACAGATTGAGCTAAAGTAATGCAAATACCGAACTGCAGGCGACATCCTACAATCCGTGGCTAAAGAAAATAAAATCCCCCTCGTTCTTACAATTGCTGGCTCGGACAGCGGATCAGGCGCGGGCATCCAGGCCGACGCACGGACGATCCATGCGCTCGGTGGCTACGCGCTGACGGCGATCACTGCCGTGACGGCGCAAAACACGAGTGGGGTAGCGGCCTGGCGAGCGGTGCCGCCGGTGCTCATCGCGGCGCAGATCAAAGCCGTGCTGGAAGATTTTTCCGTGGCGGCGGTGAAGACCGGGTTGCTGCCCGGGGCGACGGCCGTGCGGGCCATTGGGCGCGAACTGGCGCGCCATCCGCGTTTGCTGCTGGTGGTCGATCCGGTGATTGGCTCGACGAGCGGCGCAAAGTTTCTGCCACCAGCGGGCCTGCGTGTGCTGAAGAAGGCTTTGCTGCCGCGCGCGACACTCGTGACGCCAAATTGGCCGGAAGTGGCGGCACTCACCGGGATGAAAGTGCAAACGCACGAAGACGCCGAGGCCGCCGCGCGACAGCTTGCGAAGGAGTGCGGCTGCGCGGTGCTGGTGAAGGGCGGACATGCGCCGGGCAGCGTGTGCCGCGATTGCCTGGTGACGGCGGCGGGCCACGTGCGGTGGTTTGAAAGTCCGCGGGTCAAGACCCACAACACGCATGGCACGGGCTGCGTGCTGTCGGCGGCGATCGCGACCAACCTGGCGAAGGGCGAAAAACTCGAGTCCGCCGTGGCGCAGGCGCACGAATTTCTCTGGCGCAGTTTGCGCGCGGGCCGAAAAACCCGCTGGGGCCGCGGCCATGGGCCGGCGTTTGCGGGGTAGGCATCGTTTCGTGTAGGAGCCTGCTTGCAGGCGACCCCTTGAACACCCAACACCCAACATCCAACGCCCAAGGCTCGCCTGCAAGCAGGCTCCTACGATTTGTTTGACGCCCATAAAATATGTATAAATCTGTAGGTCATGCCCACCTTTTCCTTCCGCACACCAGAGCCGATGCGCCGCAAAATCCGTGCGGCGGCGAAGCGTCGTGGCCTTTCGGTATCACGTTTTATCAGGGAAGCCGTTGAACGCGAAGCGGGCTGCGGCACGGCATCATTCGGTGAGTGGGCTCGGCGGGTGGCTGGAATGGTCCATTCTGCCAAACGCGACCTTTCCACCCGTGAAGGCTTCGGCACTACTAATTCGATCGATCCAGAGTAATTGTAACCGTGGTACGATCCTTTTGGCATCCTGCTTTGTTCGCTCAAAGCCTAGCGATAAACTCTCTGTATTTAGTGAGATTGGGTCCAAGTCAATCCCTCGCTTCGCTCAAGATGACAAAACAGGGCCGAAAAAAGCTCACTCTGGAAGCCCCAATAATTTCCTGCCCTCGCCTATTGCTAATTTCTGAATGACGGGAGCAGCGAATTTTGCCCACGCCGCTAAGCGGTTTGCACAAATGCGAGCGAATTTGCCCTTGGGAAGGGCTTCTGCGGCTCTCTTCATGTCTTGAATCTCTTCTTTGAGTTTTCTCAATTCCTCTTCCGTAATCTTATTATCAGACTTTAGTTGTTCGACCTCTTTTGTGATCCTATCGAAGCGTTGCGAGAATTGCTCAATCTCTTCCGGAGAAAAATGCGCGTCTGGATTAGTGATGTGCTTCTTGATTTCCTCCTCAAGTCTGGCTTGAGCCGCCTTTATCTCAGAAACGGCGGGCAACGACGCATACAAATCCCGCTTCACCAGTTCGCACCATGCGCCTATTTCATAGATTGCTTCGCCTATATCCTTATGCTTCTCGGATTCAGCTATACGGTACTTGCCGGGCCGCTTTGTTG